>JANOPR010000579.1:0-2032 GCA_031421955.1 Burkholderiales bacterium | reverse complement strand
GGAGTTCAAGGGCTTCGTCGCCGTCGATGAGGTCAATCTGCGCGTGCAGCGCGGCCAGATCCACGCCTTGATCGGCCCCAACGGCGCGGGCAAGACGACGGTCTTCAACCTGCTGACCAAGTTCCTGATCCCCACGCGGGGGCAGATCCTGGTCAACGGCCACGACATCACCACCGAGCGGCCGGCGCAGGTGGCGCGCCGCGGCCTCGTGCGCTCGTTCCAGATCTCGGCCACCTTCCCGCACCTCAGCGTGCTGGAGAACGTGCGCATCGGGCTGCAGCAGCGCAGCGGCGGATCGTTCCAGTTCTGGCGCTCCGAGCGCGTGCTCGACGCGTTGAACGAGCGCGCGATGGCGCTGCTGGAGACCGTCGGGCTGGCCGCAGTGGCCGATCTGGTGACGGTCGAGCTGCCCTACGGCAGCAAGCGCGCGCTCGAGATCGCCACCACGCTGGCCACCGAGCCCGAGCTGATCCTGCTCGACGAGCCGACCCAGGGCATGGGGAACGAGGACGTCGAGCGCGTCACGCAATTGATCAAGCGGGTTTCGGCCAACCGCACGGTGCTGATGGTCGAGCACAACATGAATGTCGTGGCCAGCATCGCCGACACCATCACCGTGATGCAGCGCGGCCAGGTCATTGCCGAGGGCCCGTACGAGACGGTGTCGAAGAACCCCCAGGTGCTCGAAGCCTACATGGGCAACGCCGACGAAGCCTTGGCGGGGCACGCATGAGCGCGCCGGGCCGTTCCCAAGGCGAATACCGCAGTGCGCAGCACGCAGGTTGCCTGATGAGCGCGCCGGGCCGCCCCAAGCGCCATACCGCAGTGCGAAGCACGAAGGTGTACCAGTGAGCGCGACGCAGGCTGCGGTGAGCCCTGCAGACGACGTGTGTCTGCGCCTGGCCGGCGTGCAGGCCTTCTATGGCGAGTCGCACATCCTGCATGGGGTGGACCTGAGCGTGAAGCGCGGCGAAGTGGTCACCTTGCTTGGCCGCAACGGCGCCGGGCGCACCACCACCCTGAAAACGATCCTCGGGCTGGTGGGCCGGCGCACCGGGTCGGTGCTGATCAATGGCGTCGAGGCCGTGAACCTGCCGCCGCACCGCATCGCCCAGCTCGGCATCGGCTACTGCCCCGAGGAGCGCGGCATCTTCGCCAGCCTCAACTGCGAGGAAAACCTGCTGCTGCCGCCGGAAGTGGCGCCAGGCGGCATGTCGCTCGACGAGATCTACGGCCTGTTCCCCAACCTGCGCGAACGCCGCGCCAGCCCGGGCATGCGCCTGTCGGGCGGCGAGCAGCAGATGCTGGCCGTGGCGCGCATCCTGCGCACGGGCGCCAAGCTGTTGCTGCTCGACGAGATCTCCGAAGGCCTGGCGCCGGTCATCGTGCACACCTTGGCGCGCACCATCGTCAGCCTGCGCGAGCGCGGCTTCACGAGCGTGATGGTCGAGCAGAATTTCCGCTTCGCCGCGCGCCTGGCCGACCGCTTTTACGTGATGGAGCATGGGCGCATCGTCGAGGGTTTCGCAGCCGCCGAGCTGGATGCCAAGATGGGCCTGCTGCATGAATATCTCGGCATCTGAGCGAGTTCTGCCGCCGTGATGGGTTGTCCGTAGTTCACCAAAGGAGCACTGAAATGTGGAAACGCACTTTGTGGGCCTGGGCGGCGTCGGCCGCGATCGCGCCCACCGCGGGGGTGGCGCAGGCGCAGGTGTCTGACGGCGTGATCAAGATCGGCGTGCTGACCGACATGTCCAGCCTGTACACCGACCTCTCGGGCAAGGGCTCGGAGCTCGCCGCCCGCATGGCAGTTGAAGACTTCGGCGCCGCACGCAAGGGCATGAAGGTCGAGATCGTCTCGGCCGACCACCAGAACAAGCCCGATGTCGGCTCGAGCATCGTGCGCCAGTGGTATGACGTGGACAAGGTCGACGTCATCGTCGACGTGCCCAACTCCGGCGTGGCGCTGGCGGTGAACCAGATCACGCGCGACAAGGGCAAGGCCTTCCTGGTCTCGGGCGCGGCCTCGGCC
>JANOPR010000578.1:0-2001 GCA_031421955.1 Burkholderiales bacterium | reverse complement strand
CCGACATGGCGAGCATCGCCGCGCGCTTCGGCCCGGCGGTCGTCAACATCAGCGTCAGCGGTACGCGCAAAGTGTCCACGACTGGCGATTCCGCGGGCGACGACAGCGAGGACGCATCGGGTTCGCAAGATGCAGATTCGATGCGCGACTTCCTGCGCGGCTTCCAGCAGCGCTTCGGTGGCCTGCCGCCCCAGATGCGCCTGCCGGTGCGGGGAGAGGGTTCGGGGTTCATCGTTCGCGCAGACGGCCTGATCCTGACCAACGCGCACGTCGTCAGCGGTGCCGACGAAGTGGTGGTCAAGCTGACCGACCGCCGCGAGTTCCGCGCCAAGGTGCTCGGCAGCGACAAGCTGACCGACATTGCGCTGCTCAAGATCGAAGCCAACAACCTGCCCGTCGTGGTGCTTGCGCCACCGCAGGCACCACGGGTGGGTGACTGGGTAATGGCCATCGGCTCGCCATTCGGCTTCGAGAACAGCGTGACGGCCGGCGTGATCAGCGCCACCCGGCGCACACAGCCGGGCGACGGTTTCGTGCCCTTCATCCAGACCGACGTCGCCATCAACCCCGGAAATTCGGGTGGGCCACTGATCAACATGCGCGGCGAGGTGGTCGGCATCAATTCGCAGATCTACTCCGGCACCGGCGGCTACCAAGGCCTTTCGTTCGCGACTCCGATCGACGTCGCGCAACGCATCGAGCAGCAGATTCTGAGCACGGGACAGGTCCGCCACGCGAAGCTCGGCGTTTCGGTGCAGGAGGTGAATCAGACGCTGGCGGAGTCATTCAAGCTCGACAAGCCGGCCGGCGCGCTGGTCTCCGACGTCGAGAAGGGCAGCGCGGCCGAGCGCGCCGGAATCGAGAGCGGCGACGTGGTGCTGGCCGTCAACGGCCGTGCCGTCGACCAGTCCGGCGATCTGCCCGCCATGGTGGGCCTGGCCCAGCCGGGCGACCCGGTCGACATCGACGTCTGGCGCCAGGGTGCGCGACATACGCTGCATGCTCGGCTGGATGATGCGAAACCGCGGGCTGGGAAAAGTGCCGACGCCGGAGCGCCGAATGCCAAGGGACGCCTCGGCCTGGCGATGAGACCCCTGCAGCCCGACGAGAAGCGGCAGTCCGGGATTGCCTCAGGCCTGCTGATCGAGCGCGTGAGCGGCGCCGCTGAACGTGCCGGTGTGCGGGCCGGCGACGTGCTGCTGGCGATCGACGGTCGCCCTGTGACGAGCCTCGCCGAAGCGAGTACGGCCGTGGCCCGGTCCGACAAGTCCATGGCACTGCTGGTGCAGCGCGGCGAGTTGAAGATCTACGTTCCGGTGCGGCTGGTTTAAGTGCCACGCACACCGGCCGACTGTGCGCAAGCGGCCCGCAAGTCATCGCAAGTCGATAACACCGTATGAAAGGTGAGGGCATGTCAGAAGAATTCGAAGTGCGTGGAGCGCATGAGGACCGCATGGACGAGGCGGCCGAGCACGAGCCCAAGGGCATGGCTGGGCCAGCTGGCGGTGATGACGGCCATCCTGGCCACGGTCGGCGCGATGTTCTCGTACATGGCGGGTGCCACGCAGGCCGACGCCGGATTGTTCAAGAACGACGCGGCCATCAAGAAGACGGAAGCCTCCAACCAATGGAACTTCTACCAGGCCAAGAGCGGCAAACAAAACCTGGCTGCCCTCGGCCTGAAGCTGGTCGAAGATTCGCGCAAGCCCTTCTTCGAGCTCGAAGTCAGGCGCTACGAGGCCGAGAAGGCCGAGATCAAGTTGGCCGCCGAGAAGCTCGAGAAGGCAGCCACCGAGTTCGATGAAAAAAGTGAAGCCCAGATGCACCAGCACCACCGCTGGGCCCAGGCCACGACCGCGCTGCAGATTGCCATCGCCATGGCAGCCATCGCATTGCTCACCGGGAAACGATGGCTGGAAAAAGCCGTCTTCGTGATGAGCGGCGTGGGACTGATCGCCGGTGTGCTGGCGTACATGCACGTTTGAACCGGCGCGGAGCACA
>JANOPR010000577.1:0-1815 GCA_031421955.1 Burkholderiales bacterium | reverse complement strand
AAGGCCAGCGAGGTCGTCAAGCAGCTGATGAAGCTGGGCCAGATGGTCACGATCAACCAGTCGCTGGACCAGGAGACCGCGATGATCCTGGTCGAGGAGATGGGCCACAAGGCGTTTGCCGCCAAGCTCGACGACCCGGAGGCGTTTACCGAGGAAGAAGAAGCTTCATCGACGGCCGAGCGACTGCCGCGCGCACCCGTCGTGACCGTGATGGGCCACGTCGACCACGGCAAGACCTCGCTGCTGGACTTCATCCGCAGCAAGCGCGTGGCCGCCGGCGAGGCCGGAGGCATCACGCAGCACATCGGCGCCTACCACGTCGAAACACCGCGTGGCATGGTCACCTTCCTCGACACCCCCGGCCACGCGGCCTTCACGGCGATGCGCGCGCGCGGCGCCAAAGCCACCGACATCGTGAACCTGGTGGTGGCGGCCGACGACGGCGTCATGCCGCAGACCAAGGAAGCCATCCACCATGCCAAGGCCGCGGGCGTGCCGATCGTGGTGGCGATCAACAAGATCGACAAGCCCGACGCCAATCTCGAACGCGTCAAGAGCGAGCTGGTGGCCGAGCAGGTCGTGCCCGAAGAGTTCGGCGGCGACTCGCCGTTCGTGTCCGTGTCGGCCAAGACCGGCCAGGGCATCGACACCTTGCTGGAACAGGTGCTGCTGCAGGCCGAGGTGCTCGAGTTGCGCGCGCCCGTGGCATCCATGGCCAAGGGCCTGGTCGTTGAAGCCCAGCTCGACAAGGGCCGCGGCCCGGTGGCCACCATGCTGGTGCTCTCGGGCACCTTGAAGCGCGGCGACGTCGTGCTGGCGGGTTCGAGCTACGGTCGCGTGCGCGCCATGCTCGACGAAGACGGCAAGACGATCACGGAAGCCGGACCGTCGATTCCGGTCGAGATCCAGGGCTTGACCGAAGTCCCGCGGGCGGGCGACGAGTTCATCGTCATGACCGACGAGCGCCGGGCGCGCGAGATCGCGACCTTCCGCCAGGGCAAGTACCGCGACGTCAAGCTGGCCAAGCAGCAGGCCGCCAAGCTCGAGAACGTGTTCGAGAACATGGGCCAGAGTGCTGCGGCACAGACCCTGTCGCTGATCGTCAAGGCCGACGTGCAGGGCTCGCAGGAAGCGTTGGCGCAATCGCTGGTCAAACTATCGACGCCAGAGGTCAAGGTACAAATCGTGCACGCCGCCGTCGGCGGCATCAGCGAGAGCGACATCAACCTGGCGATTGCCTCCAAGGCCGTGATCGTCGGCTTCAACGTGCGTGCCGATGCCAATGCACGCAAGCTGGGTGAGAACAGCGGCGTCGACATCCGCTACTACAACATCATCTACGACGCGGTCGACGAGATCAAGGCGGCCATGACGGGCATGCTGGCGCCGGAGCAGAAGGAAGAGATCATCGGCACGGCCGAGATCCGTACCGTGTTCGTGGCCAGCAAGATCGGCACCGTCGCGGGCTGCATGGTCACTGCGGGCCATGTCACGCGCAATGCGCGCTTCCGCCTGCTGCGCGACAGCGTGGTGGTCTACACCGGCGAGCTCGAGTCCCTGAAACGCGTGAAGGACGATGTGCGCGACGTCAAGGAAGGCTTCGAGTGCGGTATCAAGCTGAAGAACTACAACGACATCGTTGCCGGTGACCAGCTCGAGTTCTTCGAAGTCAAGGAAGTCGCACGCACTTTGTAGTGCGGAGTTCGTCTCACCTGAGCCAACCCCGCCCACTGCAAAGTCGGCGGGGTTGCTTCTTTCTGGGGACCCCCATGTCACGCCATAAAAAAGCCATTCCGAACCGCAGCTTCCGCGTTG
>JANOPR010000576.1:0-6054 GCA_031421955.1 Burkholderiales bacterium | reverse complement strand
GCCCTGCTGGTGGCCGACGTGGTGGCCTCGCTGGGCGCCGCGCCGTTCGCGATGGACGCGTTGGGGGTGGACGTGGCGCTGGGCGCGTCGCAGAAGGGCCTGATGTGCCCGCCCGGCGTGGCCTTCGTGGCCGTCAACGCCGCCGCCCTTGCCGCCGCCCAGCGCAACCCGGCACCGCGCTTCTATTGGGATTGGGTGCGGCGCAAGCACGACATGTCGTACCGCAAGTTCTGCGGCACGCCGCCGCAGAACCTGCTGCTCGGCATGGAGGTGGCGCTGGGGCTGATCTTTCAGGAGGGACTCGACGCGGTATGGCGGCGGCATGCGCAACTGGCGCAAACCGTGCAAGCCGCCGTCGAGGGCTGGCGCGAAGGCGGCGCACTCGAATTCTTCGCGCAGGACCCGACCAGCCGCTCGGTCTCGGTGACCACTATCAAGGTGGCGGCGGGCATCGATGTCGACGCATTGCGCTCAGTGGCCCGCGAGCGTTTCCAGGTCTCAATCGCCGGTGGGCTGGGCCCGCTGGCCGGGCGCGCGTTTCGCATCGGCCACCTGGGCGACTGCAACCCGGCGATGATCCTGGGCGCGATCGCCGGCGTCGAGGCGGCGTTGCGCGCCCAGGGCATCGCCGTGGGCGCCGGCGGCATCCAACGGGCGGTAAGGAGCCTGGCAGGCGGGTGACGCCTCAGGCAGCGACAGCCCGCCGCCGACTTGCCGCCGACCCTCGAACGCGGGCCCGGACCGCGATGCAATTCGGGCATCCCCCTGGCCTGCGCCGGGCCACCCCAAGCCGACGGGCCTTGCAGGCCGCATGGCCGCGAGACGCGGCCACTCCTCGGCCCCCTTGGGGGGCGACGCCGCAGGTGTCTTGGGCCGGCTGGCCCGGCCACCCCTCTGTTCGGGGCCTCGCGCGGCCGTGAACAGGTCCTCACAATTGATCCGTCGGCCTGCCCAGGGCGGCCGCGCGAACGGGGGGGAACGAAGAATGTCCACCAGTACATGGTTGCGCTCGGGCCTGTTGCTCGCCGCCATGGCCCTGTTCATTGCAGCGACCACGCCGGCCCAGGGCCGCGAGCCGCGCAAGTTCGGCAAGCGCATGGTGGCGCAGTACCAGTTGCCAGCGGACGAGATTGCCCGCTATGCCGCGATGGCGGCGGGCACGGCCCAGAACGTCACGCGGCGCGAGGAATCGATGTTTGCCGACAACTCGCCCTGGGTCGGGCCCAAGCAGCGCGCTGGCGTGGGCCAAAACCCCTATACGCTGGTATTCACGATCAGCGGTGTGGCCAAAGCCGCCGGCGAGGTGCAGGCACAGTGGCAGGCCGGCTGGGAGATCCAGGAGTCGCCGGTTGCCAGCCGTGAGTTGTTGATGGCCGTGCCGCGCATGGCGCGCAGCGGCGTGACCGCCGGCCAGCCGCTGACCCTGACCGCCAGCAGCACGCGGGTGAGTTTTCGTGGCGAACGCAACGTCGCGCCCATGCTGGGCCTGGTGCAGATGCGCAACCTGGACATCAGCGAGGTGCGTCTGCAGGTGTGGTCGGGTGAGGCCGCACAGGCGTGGTCTGTGCCGGCGCTGCCGCGCGGCGTGCTGGTGGCCATGGGCCTGGCCTGCTTGGTCTTTACCGTGCGATTCAGCGTCGGGCGACTGGCAGCCACTGCGCCTGGCCTGCCACCGCGGCACAGCCGCCTGCCCGCGGCTGATGTGGTCGCGAGCCGACCAACCATCGCCGGCGTCGCGGCTGCGGTGACGCCGTTGGCCCGGCCAGCCGCTGCAGCCGCCGCAGCCCCGGTAGTCCCGGCAGTCCCGCCCGTGGCCGTACCGAGTCCGCAGGCGCGGGTCTTTGCCGCGTTGCAGCATGTGCTCACGGTCGGCTTGGCAGTGCCCACGGTACTGGACCACAAGCGCATGCGCCGACAGCACTCGCCGCAGTAGGCACTGCGGCATGCGGTGCAGGACGGGCCGCACGAAAATTTCGCAGACCTCGACCCCGGCCGGACCCCTGGTGCGTAAAACCTGCACATCCACCACCGGAGGTTCCCATGCACTCGCCCCATCACCGCACGCATGTCGGTCGACGCAGCCTGCTCGCGATCGCCGCATCAGTTGCCGGCCTGTTCGCGCTGGCCGGCTGCGCCACCCCGGCCTTTGCGCACCGCAGTCTGGCCACGATCGAAGTGTTCGACCGCGACAGCGGGCAGGTCGTCCCGAGCTACAGCCACGGCGGGCGCCAGTACGTCCCCGGCCGACCCGGCGCCCGCTATGCGCTGCGGCTGCGCAACCTCACGCACGCCAGGGTGCTGGTGGTGTTGTCGGTGGACGGCGTCAACGTGATCTCGGGCGAGACCGCCGACTGGCAGCAGGTTGGCTACGTGCTGGATCCCGGCCGCAGCTTCGACATCAATGGCTGGCGCAAGTCGGGCACCGAGATCGCTGCCTTCGAGTTCGCGCCCGTCGATCGCTCGTACGCCGCGCTGACGGGTCGACCGGGCGATGTCGGCGTCATCGGGATGGCCGTGTTCCGCGAACGCGCGCCGCCGCCGCCCACGGCACCACCGCTCGCGTCGCGCTCAGAAAAGCGCGCCGCCGAGCCCGGCGTGCTGGGTTCCGCACAAGCCGAGTCGAGGGAACGCGGCGCGATGGCCGATGCTGCCAGCCCCAAGCTGGGCACGGGCCACGGCCAGCGCGAATGGTCGGTGTCGCGGCGCACGCAATTCGAGCGCGCGACGACGGCGCCGGAGCAGCTTGCGCAACTGGAGTACGACAGCCACGAGCGCCTGGTTGCAGCAGGCGTCATTCCGATGCCCACCGCCTATGTCAGGCCGCGTGCGTTCCCGGGAAGTCAGCCGGGCTTCGTGCCGGATCCGCCGCCGCGGTAGCGGCTTGCCGACGGCCTGGGTGCGCTCGATCCAGCCCGGGTCGGCGACCGACGTGGCGGCGGCGCCCTCGGCCAGCGCCTCGGCTGCGCCAGCTGTGACCGCCTCGCCCAGCCGCGCCGCGCCCGTCGCATGGGCCAGCACGAAGAGCAGTGCGTCGGTCAGCGGGTTCGAGATCCGCCTCGGCACCATGGCAAGGGGCAGGTTGGCCCGCAACAGGATCGCAAACCGCCCGGCCCCGGCGATTTGCGCGACCGACCTTCCCGCCCTTCAGTCGTCGTCGCACTCGCGCTTCATCAGTTTGGCGGGCGTCGTACCGGCCCAGCTCTGCTCCAGGTGATCGAACTCGGCAAAGGTCGACTCGGTCACCTCGAGGTTCTCGCCGACCCTGAAGTCATGCAGGCGCGAATCGCTTTCATCGCGCAGCACGGCAGCAGAGTGAAGCGGAATCAGGCCTTCGATGATCGTGTCCAGCGCCGGTGACGGCTCATCGCTGGCCAGCATCTCAGCCTGCGCCAGCGCCTCACCCAACAGCGAACCGGGCAATGCCGCCACGCCCTGCCAACCCCTGCGTCCCAGTACGTCGTGCAGGAGAACCAGGTGGCGCATGGCCATGGCCGCGTAGTCTGGTCCGTGGGCCAGCATGCGCGCGCTCAATTCATCGCAGAGTTGCAACAGCGACGGCTTCTCGTCTACTGGCGGCTCTCGCCGGCGCTCGGTGAGCACCACATGCAGCTGACCGTCACGCCGCTCCAGGCCGAGCGGGCGGCCCAGCGCGCCCTTCAGGCGGCGCAGTGGGTCGGTCATGCCCTGGGTACCCAGAGTGACGCGCCGATCCTTGTCGAGCGGACCTCGGGGCCTCTTGGGGGCGGGCGGGTTAGCGGGCATGTGGCGTTCTCTCGCTTCACGTCGAAGAGTAGACAAAACCGGAGTGCGATTGGCACGGCGCCGACGCTCTTATAGCGTCGAGTCCAGACCCGTGGCTGTCCAGAGCGCCGCACGCGCGCCTTATGCACGCTGTGAAAGTGACTTCTTGCCGTACTCCTGCGACACCAGCAGCTTGGCTGGGCGGTGACGCCAGCGCCTCGGCCGCTGCCGTCGAGTCAGCCTGGCTCCGTGCCCGACCCGCCTGCTGCGTCGCTCAGGCCGCCACCGCGCGCCGCAGCGACGAGGGCCGCGCTGCTCGCGGGACCGGCAGTCCGCCGCTTCCTTCTCGCTCCGGCCAGCCGATCGTCTCAGGCTGCACCCACGGCGTCAGCTCCGATTGGAACGCGTCCTCAGGCAGGAGCAAGATCACCAGCGCCAGTTCCAGCGGCACGCCCGCCTTGCGCATTTGCCTGGCAACGTAGCCACAGTCGCCTTGCGCGTCGGCAAGACGCCGACGCCAGGTGCCACGGAAATACTCGCCCGCGGCGCGATCAACCTGTGCTGCCACGTCGGGTGGCGCGTCGGGCATGGGGAGCTCAGTGGCCCACTGTGGTCGCGGCTCGAAACCGTCGGCCCACACCTGCAATTCGTCGACATAGTCGCGGTCGATCGTGGTGCGGTGAGTCCAACCAAAAACCGCGAAGAAGGTGCCCGCAGCGGGCTCGAACTCGCCATCGAAGTCGCGAAGTTGGTCAGGCAGTGCAGTCATGATCAACGACTTGCCGGATCTCCAATTGCGTTGTGGACAACACAATGCGCCGCTACCCGGGCGCGAGTATTTCCCAATCGACGATCGAGGTCAATGCCGACAGGGCGCTTGCCAACAGGAGGCTGCGCGCCAGTTCGCGTCAGGCGGCGCAGAGCGCCCGGCCCAGGCAATGACTCGCCGGCAACGACAAAGCCCCGCAAACACTGGGTCTGCGGGGCTTTGTCTGGTTCTTCTCGAACCTTGCCGAACTCATCGTTGGCGGAGAGGGAGGGATTCGAACCCTCGTCACGGGAGACCCGTGAACCGGATTTCGAGTCCGGCGCGATCGACCACTCTGCCACCTCTCCGGATCCGTGGTCCCGCCTTGCGGCGAAGGGGCGGATTCTAGCGCAGCCGAATATCGGCCAGCCGCCGTGTGCACAGGGCACGAGCGCGTGGGGGAGAATGCGGCACGCCGTCAACCGCGCTGTCGATGCACATTGGATTTGCCGCTCGCCCGTTCGCAGTGCTCACCTGTGGACTGATGCTCGGAGTGGCGTCGCCGCAAGCCACACGGGCGCAGACGCAAGCAATTTCAAGCGCGCCGCCCCAACTCTTTTACCGCGACTGGCTGTCCCCGCCGTTCAAGCACGCGAGCGTCGGGCGCGGCAGCACGCCTGTGCGCGCGCTCCGCACCGTCGAATCGCAACGAAGGGCCACGCACGATGCGACGCTTGCCGACGCGACATCCAACCTGTTCCGGCACCAGACCAGCACGATCCGTCAAGGCTTCACTGATCACGGCGGCAATGGCGCCGACGCCTCGACGCCGGGAAGTTTCGAGTACAAGAATTTCGACACCTATGCCTTGGGTGTGGTCGCGGCCGATGCGGCCAAGGCACCATTCCCGGAATACTTTTCCAGGGCGGTGTGGCAGAAGATCGGTGCACAAGCCGATGCCGCCTGGCTACTCGATAGAAACGGTGATACGGCCACCGCGCTCGGGTTTGGCGCCGTCCTTCGCGACTGGGGTCGGCTCGCCCTGTTCGTGCACGACCAGGTGGCGCAAGGCGGTGCGGACAGCTGCCTGGCGCGGTACCTGCGCGAGGCGACGTCGACCCGCATCGCCAACGACATGACTCGGATCGGCCAAGCGCACCGCGGCTACGGCTACCAGTTCTGGACCGACAACTGGATCGCCCGTGGGCCGAACTTCTGGATGATGGGCTATGGCGGACAACGGGTCGCGATTGACCCGGCCAGCGGCCGCGTGATGGTCCTTGTCGCCAGCGTCGAAGACTTCATGCCCGAGGTCTACCGCCTGTTCAATCGCTGGATCAACTGAACTCGATCGCAGCGCGATCACGCACGAAGCACCTCACGCCCCCCGAGGTAGGGTCGCAACGCAGCGGGCACGGCGATGCTGCCGTCGGCCTGCTGGTGGTTCTCGAGCAGCGCCACCAGCGTGCGGCCGACCGCCAATCCCGAGCCATTGAGCGTGTGCACCAGTTCGGTCTTGCCCTGGGCGTTGCGAAAGCGAGCCTGCATGCGCCTGGCCTGGAACG
>JANOPR010000575.1:0-2098 GCA_031421955.1 Burkholderiales bacterium | reverse complement strand
AGGCGCAGCACGGCCGGCTGCAACGGCGCTCCCACGCCGACGCTGTGCGAGCGGATCAGGTTGAGTTGCAGCTTCGCCAGGTCGGCCTCGCTGATGCGTGTCGAGGCCAGTTTGCCAAAGCCGGTATTGACGCCGTAGACGGCGGCCTGCCCCTGCGCGGCGCGCTGCACGACCGCGGCGCTGGCGGCGATGGCCGCGTTGGCCGAGGCATCGACCGCGAGGCGCAGGCCGCCGGCGTGAACGCGCTGCAGCACCTCGAGCGTCATCGCGCCCGGGTGCAGTGTGAGCTCGCTCAAGCGCTCACCATCGGCAGCTTCAGGCCCTGCTCACGCGCGCATCGCACGGCCTCGGCGTAGCCCGCATCGGCATGCCGCATCACGCCGGTGGCGGGGTCGTTCCAGAGCACGCGCTCGATGCGTCGGGCCGCCGCATCCGTGCCGTCACAAACGATGACCACGCCGGCATGTTGCGAGTAACCCATGCCCACGCCGCCACCATGGTGCAGGCTGACCCAGGTGGCGCCGCCCGCGGTGTTGAGCAGGGCGTTGAGCAGCGGCCAGTCGGAGACGGCGTCGCTGCCGTCCTTCATCGCCTCGGTCTCGCGGTTCGGCGAAGCCACCGAGCCGCTGTCGAGGTGGTCGCGACCGATCACGATCGGCGCCTTCAGCTCGCCGCTTTTCACCATCTCGTTGAACGCCAGGCCGGCGCGGTGGCGCTCGCCCAGGCCGATCCAGCAGATGCGTGCGGGCAGGCCCTGGAAGGCGATGCGCTCACTGGCCATGTCGAGCCACCGGTGCAGATGGGCGTCTTGCGGAAACAGCTCCTTCATCTTGGCGTCGGTCTTGCGGATGTCGTCGGAGTCTCCGCTCAATGCGACCCAGCGGAACGGCCCCTTGCCGCGGCAAAACAGCGGCCGGATGTAGGCCGGCACGAAACCGGGAAAGTCGAAGGCGTTCTTCACACCGTGGTCCAGGGCCACCTGGCGGATGTTGTTTCCGTAGTCGACGGTCGGGATGCCCATGGCCTGGAACTGCAGCATCGAGCGCACATGCACCGCACAGCCCTGCGCCGCGGCTTCGCTCAGTTCGGCATGCCGGGTGGGGTCGGCGGCGGCGGCCTGCCATTGCTCGACGCTCCAGCCCGGCGGCAGGTAGCCGTGGATCAGGTCGTGTGCCGAGGTCTGGTCGGTCACCAGGTCGGGCCGGATCGCTTCGCCGCGCATGCAGCGCTCGGCCAGCGCGGGCAGGATGCGCGCCGCATTGCCGAGCAAGCCGATCGACACGGCCTTCTTCTCGGCCGTGTACCTGGCGATGCGGGCCAGCGCATCGTCGAGGTCGGTGGCCTGCTCGTCGAGGTAGCGCGAGCGCAGGCGAAAGTCGATGCGGGACTGCTGGCACTCGATGTTCAGCGAGCAGGCGCCGGCGAAAGTGGCGGCCAGCGGCTGCGCGCCGCCCATGCCGCCCAGGCCAGCAGTCAATATCCAGCGCCCGGCCCAGGGGTCGGCGCTGCCGCCGTAGTGCTGGCGGCCGGCCTCGACGAAGGTCTCGTAGGTGCCTTGCACGATGCCCTGGCTGCCGATGTAGATCCACGACCCCGCGGTCATCTGGCCGTACATCATCAGGCCCTTGCGGTCGAGCTCGTGGAAGTGCTCCCAGGTGGCCCACTTGGGCACCAGGTTGGAATTGGCGATCAGCACGCGCGGCGCATCGACATGGGTCTTGAACACCCCCACCGGCTTGCCCGACTGGATCAGCAGAGTCTCGTCTTCGCCCAGTTTGCGCAACTCGCGCAGGATGGCCTCGTAGCAGTCCCAGTCGCGCGCGGCCTTGCCGATGCCGCCATAGACGACCAGCGCGTCCGGGTTTTCGGCGACTGCCGGGTCCAGGTTGTTCTGGATCATCCGGTAGGCCGCTTCGATCTGCCAGTTGGCGCAAGTCAGTTGCGTGCCTTGTGGAGCGCGCACGGGCCGCGCCTTGCTGTCGAGAAACGGCGTCGTTGAAAGATCGGACATAGCTTGCTCCATCACATATGGCTGTCATGCCGGACTCGATCCGGCATCCAGGCAGCGCGAGATCAAGTGCCGACTGGATTGCGGGTC
>JANOPR010000574.1:0-7419 GCA_031421955.1 Burkholderiales bacterium | reverse complement strand
CCAGCGCCGGCTGCGCTCAATGACTTCGACAGCCAGACGCTGGACGTTGAATGATGCGGGTGGTCGCTGCGCGAAGCCGCCACCAGCAGGTTCACGTCAGGCGTCATCGTCCAGCGCGCCGAGCAGGGCCTTGTTGCTGAGCGGGTTCACGCCCGACACCAAGCCCCCGCGGCCCTTGAGCGCCGGGATGCGCCGCCTCGGCGCCTTGGCCGGGCCGGCTGCACTGCGCAGCCTCAATTGAAGGCCTTCTTCGATCAGGCGTGTCAGGCTGGTGCGCTGCCGCGCCGCCAGCACCTTGGCGTTGGCCAGCAACTGGTCGTTGATGTCGAGCGTCGTCTTCATGCGTTGATCATACAGAGTTCTGTATAGAAACGCGATCCAGCTTCGCCCCGCTGAGCATCGAGCCACTTGCAAACGCGTGGCGCTGCGGCCGATGCGGCTGTCCACGCGGACCAAGCCCGCGGCGGCGTCAGCGCTGGCGGCGCGGGGTGGGGCATTTGAGGGAGTTGGAGGATTGAGGCGGAGGGCGGCCAAGGGGCGAAGAGAGTAGGGCGGGGGTCCGCTTTAGGTCGAGAGAGGACCCTCGCCTTGCCCGCCATTCCTGACCCGCTGGTCCTTGGATGGTTCAGCTCGACGCCAATCTCCCGCCGCCCAACGCCGCGAGTGGCTCGACGCGAAGGTGGCCGCAGTGTTCGCCGCGCACACCAGCACCGACATGATCGACCGCCTGACCGACGCCCAGACTGCCTACGGCAACGTCAACTTACTCAACGATCTGATCGAGCAGCCGCAGTTGCGCACGCCCCGCATGCCGATCGGGCCGCGCAGCGTGGAGATCCCGGCGATCCTCTGGGCCAGCGAGTGGGATGGCGAGAGCGATCGCGCCGCACCGGCGATGAACGAGCAGGGCGCCGCGATCCGCGAAGAGGTCGCGGGCGTCGAGGCGGTGGCGGCGAAGTAGGGCGGCTGCCTTTCAGGGAGAACGGCGCGCCAGGCTGGTGACAAGTGCGGCGCCGGCCACGGCGGTAGACGCGAAGGAACGGCGTTTGATCATTGCGGTTGCTCGTGGTGTTGCGCGAGGAAGGCGTGGATGGCGGCCAGCGTCTCGGCTGGGGCTTCTTCGGGAATGAAATGCCCGCAGTCGATGGCGTGGCCGGTGACGTGCCGAGCGACTTTGCGCCACTCAGCCAGCGGGTCGAACTGGGCGCCGACCACGCCGCGTTTGCCCCAGAGCACCTGCAGCGGCATCGCGAGCTTGCTGCCGCGGTCGGCACGGTCGTGCTCGAGGTCGATGCCGCCGGAGGCGCGGTAGTCCTCGCAGGTGGCGTGGATCGTGCGCGGGTCGGAGAACGCCCGCACGTACTCGGCGAGCGCGGGCTTGGCAAAGGCCTTCAAGCCCGTGGCGCTCAGGCCGCTGCCGGCCAGGATGTGGTACGGCGCCACGGTGGCGACCATCTTCTCGGCCAGCGGCGTGGGCTGCAGCATCAGGAACCAGTGGTAGTAGGCGCGTGCAAAAGCCATGTCGGTGGCCTCGAACATCGCCAGCGTCGGCGCGATGTCGATCGCGGTGAAGCTGCGCACAACCTGCGGCCCATGGTCGCGCGCCAGGCGGTGGCCGACGCGCGCGCCGCGGTCATGCCCGACCAGGTGAAAGCGGGCATGGCCCAGGCGTGTCATCACGTCGACCATGTCCTGCGCCATCACGCGCTTGGAGTAATTGCTGTGGTCGGCGAGGCCACGCGGCTTGGACGAGTCGCCATAGCCGCGCAGATCCGGGCAGACCACGGTGTAGCGGCGGGCGAGCTTGGGCGCGAGGCGATGCCACATCACGTGCGACTGCGGGTAGCCGTGAAGCATCAGCAGTGCCGGCCCCTCGCCCCCGATGACGGTGTGGATCGTCACCCCGTTGCAGCGCAGGCGACGTGTCTGGAAGCCGGGAAAGAAGTTCATGACTGCCATCACGCGGTAAGGCGCAAGGACAGTGCCCCCAGGTCGCCGAAGGCCGCATGCACCGTGTCGCCGGGCTCCACCTCCAGCGGCACCATGCAGGTGCCTGTCGAGACAAACAGGCCCGCTTCGAGTGCGATGCCCAGCGCCGACAGTTCGTTGGCCAGCCACGTCAAGGCCACACGCGGATCGCCCAGCGCGGCGCGCCCCTCACCTTCGCGCGTGAAGCGGACGCCTGAGTCGTTAGACACGCTGGCGCGCACGCCGTGCGAACGAAGATCGAGCTGGCGCCAGAGTTCGGGCGCGGCCGGGCCGACGACGAAGGGCCCGCAGCAGGCGGCGTCGGCGATCAACTGCGCCTGGCCGGCGCGCGTGAATTCGGCGTAGCGCGAGTCGGGCGCCTCGAAGGCCGGGTGCAGCGAAGCCACGGCGTCCAGCACCTCGTCCGCCGTGTACGGCGCAGCGCGTGGCGGCAGGCTGCGTCCGAGGCGAAACGCGAACTCGGGCTCGACGACGCGCATGCGGTTGCCCGCCAACGACAAGGCCTCGCCGATGTCGACCACGCCGCCCGCGAGGATGCGCCCGGCCAAGGGGCCGCCAACGTTGATGTGCGCCTGGCCGGCCTGGCTGGTGGCGGCAACCTTCCAGCCGACGACGCTGCGGCCGGCTATGCCGGGCAGCTCGGCCTGGATCGCGTGGCCCTCGGCATGGGTGTTTGGACGCAGGGCCAGCGGCAACTCGTGCAGCACCGTGCCGGCGCAGCGATGGCGCCACAGCAGCGCGGCCGCTTCGCGCGCGGTGTCAGGATTCATGTTGTCTGCTCCGTCTCGCTGGCTGCGCCCAGTATGAGGCGCAACCGCTCGGCTGTCACCGCGTCGATGCCGCCGCGCGCCAGCGGCAGCAGCGCGTGCACGGTGTGGGCTTCGCTCGCACCCCAGGTGGCCCACACACGCGCCGCATCGGCCAGCAGCGCGTTGACGAATTGCGACGCGTAGCCGGCCGCCGCGTGGTAGCGCGCACGCATGCCGGGCGGCAGGCGATTGACTGCGCAGCCCAGGCGCTCGGCCAGAACCACCAGGCGCCATTCGAGCGCGGCGTCTTCGGCCTCGATCGTCACGGTGCAGCCGGCGAGCGAGCACGCGGCGGCCTCCGGGTCGGCACCGAAGGTCTGCATCGGATGCAGGCCGCCGATCGCAGCGCCTTGCTCGCGTGCGTGGTACAGCGCATCCACTTCGGTGGCGCCGGAGCAGTGCACCACGCTGCTGCCGGCGCGCCAGCGCAATGCGGCGACGGTGGGCTCGATTGCCGCGTCGGGCGTGGTGATGAAGTGATGATCGAACATGTAGGCTTGTCGCTGCGAAATGTAAAAGCCCGCCGTCGGCGGGCTTTTTCCTGACCGGTCCGCTGGCTCGCGCCGGCACGCAGGCACGCCGGCACGCAGGCACGCAGGCACGCAGGCACCCGACGCGGGCCCGGTGTCAGGCTTCCAGGTTCCCGGGGCGCTCGGCATTCTCGGCCGTCCACTCTCGCCACAGTGCCAGCAGCACCGCCAGAATCACTGGCCCGACGAACAGGCCGATGAGACCGAAGGCGGCCAGGCCGCCCAGGACGCCGAACAGCACCAGCAGGAAAGGAATCTTGGCCACACCGCTGATGACCCATGGGCGCACCAGGTTGTCGATCCAGCTGACGGCCAGCGTGCCCCACAGCAACAGGCCGATGCCGGCGGCGACCTGACCCTGCAGCAGCAGCCAGACCCCGATCGAGCCCCAGATCAGCGGTGCGCCGAACGGGACAAGGGCCACCAAGGCCGTGGTCGCACCCCAAAACGCGGGCGCCTTCACGCCGGCGGCCCAATAGCCCAGGCCCGCCAGCAGGCCTTGCGCGACCGCCGCCAGCAGCAGGCCGTAGACGACCGCGCGCGTGGTATCGCCGACCGCTGCGAAGTAGCCGTCGACCCGGTCCCCGAGCAGATCACGCAGGACGCTGCGCAGCTGCGCGAGCAGGTGCTCGCCGTCGCGGAAGAGGAAGAACGAGGTCAGCAGGGCCACGGCGAAGCGCAAAGCATTCAGGCCGACGTCGCCGACGATGCGCATCGCGTCGACGCCCCACTCTTCAGCCAGCGTCGAGATTTGCCGCGCCCACGCGGCGCGGTCGGCGCCGAGTTCGTGCAGTCGCTCCTGCAGCCACGGGCCGAGCCAGGGAATGCGCAGCAGCGGCTCGGGCAGGACGACGCTGGCCTGCGCCAGCGCAACGGCCTCGCGCACGGCCGCGCTCAACTCGTTGCGCAGCAACAGTCCCATCCACAGCAGCACGCCCCCCAACACCAACGTCAACAGGACGGTCATGGCCAGGGCGGCCCAGGTCCGGCGCCCGCCGAGCCACGCCTGCACGCGCACGTGCAACGGCCAGGATACGTAGCTCAGGATCGCCGCCCAGGCGATGGCCGCCAGGAATGGACGCACGACCACGAAGCCAACCACCAGCAGGCCACCCAGCAGGCAGGCCACGACGGTTCGGCGCAGCCATTGCGGTGTGTGATCGTGCGTCATGGTTTGTTGCCCCTGGGCGACGCGGTATCACGACCCACCGCCGGACGCTTCATTCGAGGATTGTGCCCTGCGCGTGTGGCCGTCCATCGATGGGTCCATTCAGGTTCACGTCGCACTCGCCAGCTGGCGCGATGCTGGATTGATTTCGATCAAGGCGGCGCTCGCGCTGCACCCCAAGATGCAGCAGACCCTTTTTCTCCGAGAGCGACAGCCTGATGAAGACGACACATTGTTCGGCCGTTTGGCGCACGCCCTGTTGGATCGTGCTGTTGGGCGCGCTGATCACGTCGCCTTTGGCCGCGCAGCCAAGGACCGAGCCCGTGCCTGGCGACTACCGCATCGTCGGCGGCAAGGTCGACCGCGGCACGTACACCGGTTGGCGGCTCTTCCACACGGCCTGCTACGGCTGCCATGGTGTCGGCGGCGTCGGCACCGACCTGGCACCCAACCTCGTCGAGCGCGTCAAGGAACTGACGCCGCGTGCGTTTGCGGCAAAGGTGCTGACCAGTTATCGCATCGTGCAACCCGCCGACGCGTCGAGTGCCGCCGACCGCAGCGCCGCCTTCGACGCCCTGATCGAAGAGGTCCTGCAGCGTGAGCGACGCCCACGCTCGCTGATCGCCATGCCGGCCTGGGATGACGATCCCGAAGTCAGCCCGCATGTGCTCGATCTGTACGCCTACCTCTCTGCGCGCGCCGATGGCGCACTGGGGCCGGGCAAGCCCAAGCGGTGAGTGACGTGATTGAACGCCGCGCGGTGCCGTGGTCGCCTATCTGGGTGCGCACGGGGTGCGCGCGACCGGCGCGGTCAAGGCGGTGCGTGAGATCTCGATGACCGTGCCCGTGCTGACGTCGCATTGAGCCCGGCCCACGCCGGGCCGCGGCCGCACCAACGCGGCGCGCGCGTGATCCGGCTCGCGTGGTCAGGTGGAGGCGACGGTGTTCGAGGGTGCAGGCAAGGGCACTCCGTCGGCATCGACAGGGCTGATGTTCTGGGCCTGCTCGCCCTTGGGCCCCTGAACCACGTCGAAGGAGACCCGGGCGCCCTGCTTGAGGGTTCTGAAGCCGTCCATCTTGATGCCGGAAAAATGGGCGAACACGTCACCGCCTCCGGCCTCGGGCTCGATGAACCCGAAACCCTTCGCATCGTTGAACCACTTGACACTGCCGAAAGCCATATCCCACTCCAGGCACGGTACCCAGGCCCGCATTGCAGCGGCGATTGTCAAATTGACGGCGCGTGTGTGTCAAGACGTGATCGTGGGGCCGCACCCGCATTGGAATTGACGCGTCGCGCCTCGATAACCGTGCGGCCTGCGTGCACAGGCCGACTCGATAGAATCAGACCATGCCCGCTGACCCGCCGAAACTTCCGCCCAAGGCGCCGAATACGTCGCCGACGCCTGGCCGCGACGAGGGCCAGGGGACGGTCTTGGCCGAGCGCCAGGAGCAGCGAGTCGAGCCGCCCAAGCTGTTCCAGGTGCTGATGCTCAACGACGATTTCACGCCGATGGAGTTCGTGGTGCTCGTATTGCAGGAATACTTCCTGCGCGACATCGACACGGCCACGCAAATCATGCTCAAAATCCACCACGAAGGTCGGGCGGTCTGCGGCGTCTACAGCAAGGACATCGCTGCGACCAAGGTCGAATTGGTGCAAGCCGCTGCCAAGCAGGCGGGCCACCCGTTGCAATGCATTATGGAGGCCGCATGATTGCGCAAGAGTTGGAAGTCAGTCTGCACATGGCGTTTGTCGAAGCGCGCCAGCAGCGTCACGAGTTCATCACGGTCGAGCATTTGCTGTTGGCCCTGCTGGACAATCCGTCGGCGGCCGAGGTGCTGCGCGCCTGTGCCGCCCACATCGAAGACCTGAGGAAGAGCCTGGCGGCCTTCATCAAGGAGAACACGCCCACGGTCGGCGGCGACGACGAGGTCGACACCCAGCCGACGTTGGGTTTCCAGCGCGTGATCCAGCGCGCGATCATGCATGTGCAGTCCACCGGCAGCGGCAAGAAGGAAGTGACGGGCGCCAATGTTCTGGTCGCGACCTTTGGCGAGAAGGATTCCCACGCGGTGTACTACCTGCACCAGCAGGGTGTGACGCGGCTGGACGTGGTCAACTTCATTGCCCATGGCATCAAGAAGAACGACCCGCCGGAGCCCGCCAAGTCGAGTGACAACAGCGGCAGCGAAGGCGAGAAGGAAGAGTCGGCCGACGCCAAGACTTCGCCACTTGACCAGTTCACGCAGAACCTGAACCAGCTCGCGCGCGATGGCCGCATCGACCCGCTGATCGGCCGCGAGGCCGAGGTCGAGCGCGTGATCCAGATCCTGTGCCGGCGGCGCAAGAACAATCCACTGCTCGTGGGCGAGGCCGGCGTGGGCAAGACCGCGATTGCCGAAGGCCTGGCCTGGCGCATCACACAGGCCGAGGTGCCCGATGTGCTGAGCGACGCCAACGTCTACTCGCTCGACATGGGCGCCTTGCTGGCTGGTACCAAGTACCGGGGCGACTTCGAGCAGCGGCTCAAAAGCGTGCTCAAGCAGCTCAAGGACCACCCGGGCGCGATTCTGTTCATCGACGAGATCCACACGTTGATCGGCGCCGGCGCGGCCTCGGGCGGCACGCTGGACGCAAGCAACCTGCTCAAGCCGGCACTCTCCAATGGCCAGATCAAGTGCATCGGTGCGACCACGTTCACCGAGTACCGCGGCATCTTCGAGAAGGATGCGGCGCTCTCGCGGCGCTTCCAGAAGGTCGACGTCGACGAGCCCTCGGTCGAGCAGACCGTGGAGATCCTCAAGGGCCTGAAGTCGCGCTTCGAGGAGCACCACAACGTCAAGTACGCCCTGGGCGCGCTGCAGGCCGCGGCCGAGTTGTCGGCCAAGTACATCAACGACCGGCATCTGCCCGGCAAGG
>JANOPR010000573.1:0-1571 GCA_031421955.1 Burkholderiales bacterium | reverse complement strand
CGGCTGCTGATCGTGCACCCTGCCTACATGCCGGGCTCGGAAGCGCAAGCGCTAGCCGCCGCGCAACTCCAGCGCTTCGACCTCGTGATCACCAGCTACGCCACGCTGGCGCGCGTGCCGGCGTTGGCGGCGATGGACTGGCGCCTGGCCGTGCTCGACGAAGCGCAGGCGATCAAGAACCCGGGTGCGTTGCAGACGCGCCAGGTCAAAACGCTGAAGGCCCAGACCCGCATCGCGCTCACCGGAACGCCGGTGGAAAACCGCCTGTCCGATCTGTGGTCGAGTTTCGACTTCACGCATCCCGGCCTGTTGGGCACGGGCAAGGTGTTCGCCGACTTTTCGCGGCGGCTCGCCAAGTCCGGCCACTACGGCCCCTTGCGCGAGCTGGTGCGGCCCTACATCCTGCGCCGCCTGAAAACCGACAAAAAGGTGATCGCCGATCTGCCCGACAAGACCGAACTCAAGGCCTGGTGCCATTTGCGGCCGGCCCAGGCCGCGCTGTACGAACAGGCAGTGCGCGAACTCGCCGCCGTGCTGGCAGACGCGCAAGGCATCGCGCGCAAGGGCCTGGTGCTGGCGACCCTGATGCGCTTCAAGCAGATCTGCAACCACCCCTCGCAATGGCTCGGCGATTCGGCCTGGGGCGAGGCCGACAGCGGCAAGTTCGCGCGCCTGCGCGAGCTGGCCGAGGTGATTGCCGCCAAGCAGGAAAAGGTGCTGGTGTTCACCCAGTTCCGCGAAACGACGCAGCCGCTGGCGGCGTTTCTCGCTGCCGTGTTCGGCCGCGCCGGCCTGGTACTGCACGGCGGCACACCCGTGGCGCAGCGCCGCGAGCTGGTGAAAACATTCCAGAACGACGAGTTGACGCCATTCTTCGTGCTCTCGCTCAAGGCCGGCGGCGCCGGGCTCAACCTTACCGCGGCCTCGCACGTGATCCACTTCGACCGCTGGTGGAACCCGGCGGTGGAAAATCAGGCCACGGATCGGGCCTTTCGCATCGGCCAACAGCGCAACGTGCTGGTGCACAAGTTCGTCTGCCGGGGCACGATCGAAGAGCGCATCGACGCGCTGATCGAATCCAAACAGGCGCTGGTGAAGGACGTACTCGAAGGCGGCCCTGAACTTCAACTTACCGAAATGAGCGACCGCGAATTGCTCGACCTGGTGAAACTCGATATTCACGCGGCGCAGGAAACCTGACGGCCGCTTCGCACGTGATCCACTTCGACCGCTGGTGGAACCCGGCCATCGAGAATCAGGCGACCGACCGCGCCTTCCGCATCGGCCAGAAGAAGAACGTACTCGTCCACAAGTTCATCTGCCGCGGCACGGTCGAAGAGCGCATCGACGCGCTCATCGAGTCCAAGCAGGCGCTGGTCAAGGATGTGCTGGACGGCGGCGCCGAACTCCAACTCACCGAGATGAGCGACCGCGAACTGCTGGACCTGGTGAAACTCGACATTCATGCGGCGCAGGAACATTGAGTACCGCAGAATAGAACATTGATTGCCGCGCAGCGAAGTACCTGGACCCCGACCCCGTGGCGCGCACGGGGCAACGCTTGCGTCCGG
>JANOPR010000572.1:0-5859 GCA_031421955.1 Burkholderiales bacterium | reverse complement strand
CAAAGTCACGCATGAAGTCGTAGCTCTCACCGCGGTCGATGCCGATGCGGTGCTTGACCGTCACCGGCAAGGCGCCGCCCCCCGCATCGCGCATGGCGGCCACGCAGTCGCGCACGAGGCCCGGTTCGGCCATCAGGCAGGCGCCGAAGGAGCCGCGCTGCACGCGTTCGCTCGGGCAACCGCAATTGAGGTTGACTTCGTCGTAGCCCCACTCGGCGGCGAGCCTGGCGCAGGCCGCCAGCTCGGCCGGCTCGCTGCCGCCGAGCTGCAGTGCCAGCGGGTGCTCGGCGGGGCTGAAATCCAGATGCCGCGGCACGTCGCCGTGCAGCAGCGCCCCAGTGGTCACCATCTCGGTATAGAGCCGCGTGCGCCGCGTGATCTGGCGATGGAAGTAGCGGCAGTGGCGGTCGGTCCAGTCCATTTGCGGGGCAACCGACAGGCGCCAGGGGCTCAAAGCGGGGGTGTCGGTCGTGGCCACGGAGCCATTGTCGCTGCCCGTCCCGGTTCGGCCAGAGGCCCAGGGGCTGACAACTCCAGGCGCCTCAGGCCAAGCTAGGGGTGCGCCATTGCCCCGACGCGCCGCCTCCGGTAGTGTGGCGTTGGCCGCGTCGTCTGTGCAAGAGCGGCCCTGCCTTGTGCAGGCATGCGTGCTCCCAGTTTGTCTGGAGTTCACTTCACCATGTCATTCTTCCGGCCCAAACCCGAAGCCGCTGCGCCGGTCAAGCGCGTCTGGCGCATCAGCCAGAGCAATCCGCTGGGTGAATGGGTCGAGCAGGTGCAGCCAGCCAGCGCCAATGCCGTGCCGGCGCATGGACACCCCCCGGCCGCCGACAGCGAACTGCCCGAAGTCTCTTACGGCAGTTGGGTGACGTCGTCCTATGACCTGCTCGATGGCTCGGAAGTGACTGAAGACCCAGACACGATTCCCGGCGAGCTGCTCGACGACTTGTTCCCGCAGTGGGCACTCAGCGGCAAGCGCCCTGAAAAGTAGCCGGGCCGGGCCCCGGCGCGGGCGCGCATCAGGGCAGGATCCGGCCCACCGACTCCAGCCGATTGCCGACACGGCGCAAGACGACACCCTCACCCGACGCGGTGGCCCCGTCAGTGAGCGCGCTGATGTTCACCTGATGCGTGACCACGACGAGTGCGCCGGGGCCGCGCCACGCCAACAGCAGTTCGCGAGCCGCTGCGGTCTGCCCTGGCACGCGGCTGCGATCGCTGAAGAAGGAGTTGAAAGCGGGCTGCTCGCTCACGGCGCCCGCGCCGATCAGCTCGGCGGTTTCGCGCGTGCGGCACCACTGGCTGCTCCACACCTGGCCCACGGCAACGCCCTGTTCGCGCAGCCGCGCCCCGATGCGGCGGGCCTGTGCACGACCCTCGCCGTCGAGATTGCGCTGCGTGCTGCAGTCGCCCAGCCGCATGCCCGCCGGATCGCCGACACCCGGCGCATTGGCATGGCGAAAAAGCACGATGCCGCCGGCGCGCAATGCGGCCCAGGCCGGCTGTTCGCTGACTGACCTGGCGTCGGGCGGCGCCGCGTTGCCGCGCTCGTTCTGGGCGTTGGCGCCAGCCACCATTCCCAGCGCGGCCACCAGGCTCAACCCCAGGGCGATGACAGTGTGGCGCGGGTTCATGGCGGGGGTCAGGTTGGCTGGCGGGCGCCGTCGATTCTGCCCCGGCCCGTCACGTGCTGCGGCCGATCGTCGCGGCGAAGCGCGGCCACAGTTCGGCCGGCAAGTCATGGCCCAGGCCCCCGACGATCTCCAGCGTCGACCCCGCAATGTGGGCGTGCAGGTCGTAAGCGGCGGCGGGAGGAACCAGGGGGTCGTCGGCACCATGCACGATCTGCGTCGGCGCGCTGATTTGAGCCAGCAGCGGCGTGCGGTCGCCGTCGGCGGCAATGGCCAGCATCTGGCGTGCGATGCCGTCGGGCCGCCAGGCCCGGCGCACCGAGGCGGTCAAGCGCGCCTTGAACTCGGCCGGGTCGGGACGCAAGGCGGGACTGCCGATGAGCGTGAAGAGCTGCATCAGGCGCTCGACTTCGCTGTCAATGCCATGGGCCGATCGGGCGCGCTGGCCGATCAACGCCGCGCGCAGCGAGAGGCTCGGCTGCGGCAGGCGGCGCGAACCCGAACTCGTCATCATCAAGGTCAGCCGAGCGACGCGCTCGGGCCGGGCCGCGGCCATGTGCTGCGCAATCATGCCGCCCATCGAGGCGCCGCAGACATGCGCACGCTCGATGTTGAGCGCGTCGAGCACGCCGAACGCATCGCCGGCCATGTCGGCCAGCGAGTACGGTGCAGCCACCTGCAGGTGCAGCATGTAGCGCAGCGTGGCCCATGCCAGGTTGGGCGTGCCAGCCGCTTCGAATCCCTGCGACAGCCCGGCGTCGCGGTTGTCGATGCGGATGACGCGAAAGCCGCGCGCCACCAGCAGCCGCACCAGACCCTCGGGCCAGGCCGTGAGCTGCATGCCCAGGCCCATGATCATCAGCAGCGGCACGCCAGCGGCAGGGCCCTGATCGTCGACTTCGATCGACAGACCGTTGGCAGCAACCTGCATGCGTCAGCCGGCGACCTGCAAGGGGGCGTGGCCGGTGGTCTTGTAGAACCAGCGCCGCGCACCGCGGGCGTCGAACGCATGCCAATGCGCGGGGTCCTGCCGCAGGCGGTCGGCCACCGCGTAGAGCGCCAGCGGGTTCATGCCCATGCCGATGTGGCTGGCGTGGACCTCGATGTTCTCGGCCTGCGGCGCGCGCTCATTGATGCTGCATTGCCAGGCCACGACACCGTCGGTCTTGGAGTAGATCGAGGTTGTCGGCACGGGCGGCACGCCGCGGATCTGTTCGATCAGTTCGGCGTCGTGCACGTTCTGGCCGCTGACCATCTCGTAGAAGCGCCAGGCATTGGTGGCGCGCGGGTGGCCGGTGAAGGGCGTGCCCAGCGTGATCACGCAGCGCGCCAGTTCAGGCATTTCCTTGGCCAGCTCGCGCGCGTACACGCCGCCCAGACTCCAGCCGACCAGGCTGACCTTCATGCCATGACGGTCGGCGGTGCGTCGCAGCAACTGGCGGCAGGCTTCGAGCACCCCGTGGCGCGGGCCGAAGTTGAAGCCCTGCTTCCACGGGTAGCTGCTGTAGCCCAGTGCCTCGAGCAGGCTGCGCAGCGGCGCGGTGGTCATGTCGGCGGCGCCCAGGCCGGGGAACACGATCACCGGGTGGCCGTCACCCGGCGGCAGGCGCCTGAGCCAGGGCATCGCCGCCAGCAGCGCCGCGTATTCCCAGGGCGCGCGGCCCTCCATCAGCATCAGCCATGGCGCGGGCGCCTTCAGGTCGGCCTCGTGGAAGAGCGGCGGTGCGGCCGGGCGGCGTGATTTCATCGGGCCCGATCGTAGCGGGCACCGCCGCCGTCGCGGCCCGGCGCCTGCGCAGGGCGCAATCCAGGCATGCGACTCGAAGCCCTCACTTGCGCTTGCGCGCGGTGCCCTTGGGCGCGCGCACGCTGGTTCCCAGCACGCTACGAACCACCGACCCGCTGACCGCTTCCCTGAGTGCGCGCTGCGCCATGCGCCCGGCGGGCCGGGCCAGCACGTCGACGGCCCCCTCGATCGCGGCACCCGCCGCGCGCTTGAGCACTCGGCCGGCGTTGCGCGCCGCCCCGCGCGCCACCTGGCTCGCCGTGGCCAGAGAGTCGTCTTCAGGCACGTCGGCCGACAGGGCCCGCACATCGTCGAAGGCCACGCGCAGCGCGGCGGCGAGTTCGCGCACCTCGGGCATCGCCGCGGCGTCGGCCATCAGGCCGAAGTCGAGCGACTGGTCGTAGCTTTGCACGGTGATGTTCAGCGCCACGCCATGCACGACGATCGAACACGGGTAGTTGGTCAGCATCTTGGCGCCCGCCAGGTACAGCGGCACCGGCGGCCCGGGCACGTTGGAGATGACGACGTTGGCCAGCGGCGGCAGGCGCTCGGCGGCTTTCGCGCGCCCATACAGCGCCACCGCGGCTGGCATCAACCACGGCACGCCGATGGACGGGAAGTCGGTCGGCAGGATGTTCTTCACGCCGGCCAGCGTGGCCTTCATCGACTTGGTTGCCGCCTTGATATGTGCCAGCCGGCGCAGCGGGTCGGCAATGTGCGTACCCAGGCTGATCAGCGTCATCGAGGCCTGATTGTCGGCGCGGGTGTCGCCCTGATCGCGCAACGTCACCGGCACGGCGGCCACCAGCGACGTGCGCGGCAGCGGGCCGTGCTTGCCGAAGTGGCGGCGCAGCGCGGTGCTGCACAGCAGCAGCAGCATGTCATTGAGCGTGGCGCCGTGCAGTCGGCCCAGTGCCTTGAGCTCATGCAGCGGCAGCGAGACGGTGGCGAAGGCACGCGCGGCCGTGACCGAGGTGTTGAGCCGGGTGCGCGGCGCCAGGCCCAGGCTGCCGGAGCGTTTCTTGCCGGTGACGATCTGGCTGCGCGCAGCGACCTGCGTGGCCGCCGACGACAACGAGCCGACCGCACCCGGCAAGGCGCGCAGAAGCTGCGTGATCTGCCGCACCTCGCTGCCGATGGCGCCCGAGACCCGCTCGACCAGGCCAATTTCGAAGCGCTTGACGCGCCCCGAGCTGCGCGCCGGCAGCGGCGCTGGCTTGGGGCTCAGGTCGAGGATGGCATTGGCCAGCGCCACAGCGGCCTGGCCGTCGACTGCGGCGTGGTGCAACTGGGTGTAGAGGGCGACGCGCTTGGCGCCGCCCACGGCAGGCTTCAGGCCCTCGATGACATGGAACTTCCACAGCGGCAGGCTGCGATCGAGCAGCCGGGGATGCAACTCGCCGACGAGCGCCTCGAGCCGCGCCATCTCGTCGCCCGGCCCGCGCGCACTGGCTGTCAGCTTGGGCAGCTTGACCTCGACGATGTGCTGCTTCAGGTCGGGCAGCGCATCGATCCAGACCGGGTTGGTCATGTTCAGCGGCATTTGCAGCGCGCGTCGGCGCAGTGCGGGCGCCAGCGGCAGGCGCTCGGCCATGTGCTTGCGCAGCGCATTGACGAAGCGGCCGCGGTAGCCCGCAGGCAACTCGAACAGGTGCAGGGCGCCCACATGCATGGGCATCTCCGGGGTCTCGAGGAACAGGAAGGTGGCGTCCAGACCGGAGAGTCGCTTCATGCACCCAATGCTAAGGCCTGTTCGCGCGCGCGTCGCTCGCGCAGGGCCAGACCTTCGTTGGCCAGCAAGGCGACCAGCACCAGCGCCCCGCCCGCCAGCGTGGCCGCGCGCGGCACCTCATCCGCTCCGATCCACGCCAGCAGCACGCCGAAGATGACTTCAAGCAAGCCCAGCAGCGCAATCTCGGGCGCCGGCAGCACGCGGGTCAGGCGCACCACGATCAGGCAGGGAATGGCGAGTTGCACGACGCCGAGCAGGGCCAGCCAGCTCAGGTCATGCGGCGTGGCCGAGAACGGCAGCGCCAGCGGCAGCGTGACCGCCGCCGACAGCAGCGCGCCCAACAGCACGGCCGGCAGCATTTGCGGCTCCTCGACGCTCGGGTCGGCGGCGTGGCGCTGGTGCAGGTGCTGCAGCAGCGTCCAGTTGGCGGCGGCCGCCAGCGGCACACCCAGCGCGACCAAGGCGCCGGTCCACGACGCACCGCCGGCCTGGGCATGAAAGCCGAACATCCAGGCGATGCCGACGCCGGCCACGCCGATGGCGGCCCAGGCTCGCACGGGCAGCCGGTGGTCGAGGAACACGCGCGAGAAGATGGCGGTGACGAGGGGCCCGATGGCCATCGTGACCAGCACCGTGGCCACCGTGGTCAGCGTGATCGCGACCATGAAGTTGGTGTACATCACGGCCCAGCAAAAGGCCGAAAACCACAG
>JANOPR010000571.1:0-4187 GCA_031421955.1 Burkholderiales bacterium | reverse complement strand
GCGAGTACTCGACCATGCCCGAGCCGGCCAGCAGCACGGAAAAGCCACCCGCGACCGGCACGATTGCGTCTACGAGGCGGTGCTTGCCCGTGAAGACATCGTGCAGCGTGATCTTGGGCGACAGGTTGAGCACCACGTCCAGGTTGGCCAGTCCGAGGTCGGCGTCGAGCACGAGCACGCGCTCGCCACGCCGCGCCAGCGCCGCGGCCAGGTTCGCCGACACAAAGGTCTTGCCCACGCCGCCCTTGCCGCTGGTGATCGCGGTGATCCGTGCCCGCGGGGCGCGTGTTGCATTGGCGTCAGTCATGGATGGGCATCTCTTGATTCGTCCAGGTCGGACAGCGCACCGAATTGCGAATGACTGAACAACAGTCCTTTTTCCTCCGCGCTGACCAGCGACACCACGGCGGGTTCGAAGGCGGCGCGGTTGCGGCCGCCCGCCTTGGCGTTGTAGAGCTGCAGGTCGGCGCGCTCGAGCCACAGGTTCATCGAAGAGCGCACCCATTGCGGCGCAAACGCGCCGCCCAGGCTCACCGTCACCGAGATCTGTTGTGACAGCCCGATCGTCACGTTGCGGCGCTCGATGCGCGTGCGCATGCGCTCGGCCACGGTCGGGCCAAATGCGGGCGGGCAGTTCGGCAGGGCAATGGCGAACTCCTCGCCGCCGATGCGCGCCACGGTGTCCATCGGCCGCACACACTCCAGCAAGGCCTCGGCGACGGCCTTCAAGACCAGGTCGCCTGCAGCATGACCGTGGGTGTCGTTGACACGCTTGAAGTGGTCGATGTCGAGCAACAGCAGCAGCGCCGGCTCGCCGGCGCGCGCCACGCGATCGATTTCTCTGGCCAGCACCATCTCGAAGTGGCGGCGGTTGGCCAGCCCCGTCAGCGCGTCACGGCTGGAGAGTTCGCACAAGGCGTCGATCAAGCCCTGCATCCAGGCCGGGCTGCCGACCTCGCCGCTGGGCGGCTCGCGGCCTGACTGCCGCAGCAGCGACAAGGCCATGTCGAGATTGAATCCAGCGCCCGGCATTGCAGCGCCGGCAGGGACCGTCGATTCAACGGGAGGATTCGACTGGCTCAAAGTGGCGATCAGTCTAGCAGCGCGTGCGGATCGGAGTTCGCAGAAATGGGTGGCAAAACGCGCCCTGTTCTGCGCACTGGTGCCCGACCCTGGCCGCGGCGGCAGCCGCGCTCAGAGGAACAGCGTTTGCAGGTCGCTGAGAAAGTCAAAGCCACGCGGCGTGGGCCGCCAGCGGCTGCCGTCGCGCTCGATCAAGCCGCGCCCGAGCGCCTGCTGCAGCGCGGCGTCGATGCCCGCGATCGACTGGCCCGTGCGCTCGGCAAAGCGAGCCGGCTCGAAGCCCTCAGCCAGCCGCAATGCATTGAGCATGTACTCGAAGGGCAACTGCGCCGGTGCGACCACGGTTTCGTTGGACACGGCCTGGCCGGCAAGCGCACGCTCCATGTACATCGCCGGCTCACGCCAGCGCACCTGTCGCACGATGCGGTCAGAGAAACTCAGCTTGCCGTGCGCCCCGGCGCCGATGCCCAGGTAGTCACCAAACTGCCAGTAATTGAGGTTGTGTACGCAGCGGTGCCCCTGTCGCGCGAACGCCGACACTTCGTAGCGCATCAGGCCCGCGGCCTGCGTGCGCGCGGCAATCAGGTCGAGCATGTCGCTCGCGGCGTCCTCGTCGGGCAGCACCGGCGGCGCGTTGGCGAACACGGTGTTAGGCTCGACCGTCAGGTGGTAGATCGACAGGTGCGGTGGCGCAAAGCCCAGTGCCACATCGAGGTCGGCGCTCAGCTGGGCCAGGCTCTGGCCGGGCTGGCCATACATCAGATCGAGGTTGAAGGTGTCGAAGGCCTCGCGCGCCTCGGCCAGCGCTGCGCGTGCCTGGGACCCGTCGTGGACGCGGCCAATGCGCGACAGCAGTTCGTCGTCGAAGCTCTGCACCCCCACCGACAGGCGCGTCACGCCCGCGCCCCGGAAGGCGCGGAAGCGCTCACGCTCGAAGGTGCCGGGGTTGGCCTCGAGCGTGACCTCGCAACCGGGCTCCAACGGCAGCCGCGCGCGTATGCCGGCCAGCAGGCGATCGATGCTGTCGGGCGAAAACAGGCTGGGCGTGCCGCCGCCGATGAAGACGCTGATCACGTGACGGCCCCATACCTGGGGCAAGGCGGCGTCGATGTCGGCGATCAGCGCGTCAACGTAGCGCACCTCGGGCAGCACCCCAGCGGCACGACCCCACTCATGTGAATTGAAGTCGCAGTAGGGGCATTTCTTCAAGCACCAGGGCAGGTGCACGTACAGCGCCAGCGGCGGCAAGCTGCTCAGGCTCAGGCTGGCGTCGGCCGAAGTCGCCTTGCGGTGGATGCGGATCGGGCGCTCGCTCACGTCAACCCAGCTGCCATGCGGCGCGCATCAAGTCCCGCATCTGCGCCGCGGCCAGTGCGCGGTGGCTGTGGGCGTTCTTCTGCCGGGCATCGAGTTCGGCGACGCTGGCGCCGAGCGATTCGATCCAGACCAGCGGGTCGTAGCCAAAACCGCCGGCGCCACGCGGCGCTGTCAGCAATGTGGCCTCCCACCGACCGACCGCGACCACGGGCTCGGCGTCATCGGCATGGCGCAGTGCCACCAGGGTACTGACGAAGCGGGCGCGGCGGTCTGCGCGCCCCGCCATCGCAACGAGCAAGCGGGCGTTGTTGGCCGCGTCCTGCGCGCGCCGCCTTGCCTCGCGGTCGCCAGCGGCGTCGATCGCGCCCGCGTAGTCGGCCGAATGCACGCCCGGCGCGCCGCCCAGCGCGGCCACGCACAGCCCTGAGTCGTCGGCGATCGCCGCCAGCCCGCTGACTCGTGCGGCGTGGCGCGCCTTGACCAATGCGTTCTCGATGAAGGTGTCGTGCGGCTCCTCGGCCTCGGCGACACCGAGTGCGCCCTGGGGCACAAGTTCGATGGGCAGGCCCGCGAACAGCAACTGCAACTCCGCGAGTTTCTTGGCGTTGTTGGACGCCAGAACCAGTTTCATGGTCTGGCGCCGCGCCGCCCCAAGCCAGACGCGCGACGGTTGGCGCGGCGACCGCCGGTCCCGCCTGCACTCATGTGCCCAACGCCAGCCGTTGCGCCTTGACGAGGTCGGCAATGCCCTGCTCCGACAACTTCAGCAGCGCGTCCATCTGCGCGCGCGTGAACGCCGCGCCCTCGGCGGTGCCCTGCACTTCCACATAGGCGCCGCGGCCGGTCATGACGATGTTCATGTCGGTGTCGCAGGTCGAGTCCTCGCTGTACTCGAGGTCGAGCAGGGGCAACTCGCCCATCAAGCCGACCGAGATCGCCGCCACATGGTCGCGAATCGGGCTGGCGCCGATGCGTCCCTGCGCCAGCAGCCACTGCACCGCGTCGTGGGCGGCGACGAAGGCGCCGCTGATGGCTGCGGTCCGGGTGCCGCCATCGGCCTGCAGCACGTCGCAGTCGAGCGTGATCGTGCGTTCGCCCAGCGCCGACAGGTCGAACACGGCGCGCAGCGAGCGGCCGATCAGGCGCTGGATCTCCTGGGTCCGGCCACTCTGCTTGCCTCGCGCGGCCTCGCGATCGCTGCGGGTGTGGGTGGCCCGCGGCAGCATGCCGTACTCGGCCGTGACCCAGCCCTGGCCGCTGCCGCGTTTGTGCGGTGGCACCTTCTCCTCGACCGAGGCGGTGCAGAGCACCTGCGTGGCGCCAAAGGCGATCAGCACCGAGCCCTCGGCGTGCTTGGTATAGGCGCGCTCGATGCGCAATGGGCGAAGCTCATCGGCGGCACGGCCGCCGCTGCGTACAAATTCGGACATCAGGACTTCTTCTCGTTGGAGCGGCGGATCGCGTCGTTGATCTCTTTGATCGAGCGTTCGATCTCCGCCTCGTCGAGTTCGTCGCTGGCCAACTCGCCGACCAGGTTGGCCTGGATCGTGGAAGCGAACACCTCGTCCCCCAGGCTCTCTGTCGAGACACCAGCCGCGCCGTCGCTGTCTTCAGCCGACTCCCATTCGACCGAAATCACCGTCACGTTGTCGCTCTTGGGCCCAGCATTGCGCAGCGCCTGCTCGACCAGTTCAGGCGCCGAATCGGAGATCGAGCTTTGCGCCAGCTGCTCAGCGATGGCGCCATCGGTCACGCTGCCCCAGAGGCCGTCCGAGCACAACAGCATG
>JANOPR010000570.1:0-4882 GCA_031421955.1 Burkholderiales bacterium | reverse complement strand
ACCGCCTGGCGCCGCGCGTGGGCCAGCCCGCCGCGCGCGTGGCTGCGCAGTCACGGCGGCTCGATCAGCTGGCCAGTCGCCTGGCCGCAGCGGCCGTGCAGGCTCGCCATGCGCGGGGCGTCGAGCTGGGCACGCGGGGTGGCCTGTTGTTGCAGGCCGGGCGTGACACGTTGGGCGGCGCACGCCACCGTCTGGCCATGCTGCATGCGCGGCTGGTCGCGCTCGATCCGCAGCGTGTGGTCGAGCGCGGCTACAGCGTGGTGCAGACGATGGAGGGCGCGTTGCTGAGCGACCCGCGGCAACTCAGTCCGGGGCAGCAGGTGAAGCTGACGATGGCGCGCGGCACCGCCGAGGTGGAGCTCGCCGAGGTGCGTCTGCGCCAATGAAAAAGCCGGGCCCGCGGGCCCGGCTTGCTTGGGCCCAAGTGACTCAGAGGCCGCCGTTTTGCTGCGCCACCATGCAGTAGAGCATCGGCAGCGACAGCAGCGTGTTGGTGCGCGAGGTCAGCATCGCGAGCCGCGCCGCCTTGGCTTTTTCTTCGGCCGGCACGGTGACGATGCCCAGCGCCTTCTTCTGGTTCGGCCAGATGATGAACCAGACATTGAAGGCCATGATCAGCGCCAGCCACATGCCGATGCCGATGGCCAGGAACGGCCGTTGCAGGCCCAGCGCGGTCATCGCGTAGCCGCTCATCAAGGCCAGCAGCAGCCCGGTGACGACGGTGGCCAGCGCGGCCCAGCGGAACCAGAACAGCGCCTCGGGCGCGATCACCTTGCCGATCGCCGGCTTGTGCTCGTCGGGGATCTTGGGCATCGAGGGGATCTGCACGAAGTTGAAGTACCACAGCAGGCCGATCCACATCACGCCGGCCACCACATGCAGCCAGCGCATCACGAACTTGCCCCAGGCATGGTCGTAGGGCACGTTGCCCACCAGCAGCGCCAGCAGGATCACCAGCACGACGCTGGCGGCGATCGTGCGGCCCAAGGATTGAAGAATGGCACCCATGTTGTTCTGGCTCCTCGTCGGGTTGAATGAAAACGCGGCCGACTATAGCGAAAACGCCTTGCCTGCTGCCAACGGGGTCATCGCGACGTTCTAGCGCGGCTTGGCGAATGGCGCCCCGCTGATCCTGGTGCCGGGCTTGATCCCGCGCTTGGCAAACCAGCCCTGGTTCATCTCCAGTGCATAGCGCACCGGCTTGTCTGCGCAGTGACTGTCCAAGGTATGCGGCTGCATGTCGCGGATATTGACGATGGTGCCATCGTCGGCAATGAAGGCGATGGACAGCGGCAGGAACGTGTTCTTCATGTAGAAGCAGTGCACGGCAGGCGCGTCATAGACGAAGAGCATGCCCTCGTGCTGCGGCATTTCGCGTCGGTACATCAGGCCGGTATAGACGTTCGCGCCGGTGGCGACCTGCGCGCGGATGTTGTGCATGCCCGCCTGCAGCGTGATGGCTGGGAGGTCCTGCGGTATGCCGGCCGCTGCCTGCGCGGCAGCCCAGGGGGCGAGGGCGGCCAGCGCCAGGGCGGCAAGCCAGGCTCGTATCTTGATATATGTCATGCGGCGGTGCGACGGTTGTCCCTAGATTATGAGCAGGGCGCGACGCCCGCCCATGCCCATGAACGCCGTAGCAGCAGTTGGTGCCGACCTGTCGGCCTTCGATGAACCCGAAGCCCTGGCCGGCTTCACGCACTGGCGCGCCGACGGCGTCGCCGAATCATCGCTGCGCTTGGCGGGCCTGCACTGCGCCGCATGTGCCGGGCTGATCGAGTCCGCCTTGCTCGGCATTGAGGGCGTCCAGGCTGCACGCGTCAACGCCGCAGCCGGCGTGGCGCAGGTGCAGTGGCAGCCCGCGCGCACGCGCGCCTCGGCGCTGGTGGCGGCCGTACGCGCAGCGGGGTACGACGCGGCGCCCGACCTCGCAGCCGATGCCCGTGCCCTGCGCCAGCGCGAGCAGCGGCTGGCGCTCTGGCGCCTGTTCGTCGCCGTGTTCTGCGCCATGCAGGTGATGATGTTCGCCACCCCGGTCTACCTGGCCGAGGCCGGCGCGCTCGCACCCGACCTGCGGCAGTTGCTGCACTGGGGCAGCTGGACCTTGACCCTGCCGGTCATGCTTTTCAGCGCCGCTCCGTTCTTCAGCGGCGCCTGGCGTGCGCTGCGCACGCGCCGCATCAGCATGGAGTTGCCGGTCGCGCTCGGTCTGCTGGTCATGTTCGTGGCCAGCACCGGGGCAGCATTCGACCCCGTGGGGCCCTTCGGCGACGAGGTCTACTTCGACTCGCTGACGATGTTCGTGGCCTTCTTGCTCACGGCGCGCTGGCTCGAGGTGCGCGCGCGGCACCGCGCCGCCGATGCGCTGGAAGCCGGCGCGGCAGGCCTGCCCGACCTGGCCATGCGTGTGCTGGCCGACGGTCGGGTCGAGCAGGTTGCGGCCCACCGGCTGGCCGTCGGCGACCGCGCGCGCGTGGCCCTGGGTGCCGCGTTCCCGGCCGACGGGCTGCTGCTCGAGGGCGTCACCACGGTCGATGAATCCTTGCTGACCGGCGAGTCGCATCCGCAGCGCCGGCGATCCGGCGACGAGGTGTTGGCCGGGAGCCTCAACCTGGGCTCGCCGATCGAGTTGCGCGTCACGCGCAGCGGCGCGGCGACGCGCCAGGCCGAGATCGTCAAGCTGCAACGCGAGGCCATGGCCCAGCGACCCGCCTTGGCGGCCAGCGCCGACCGCTGGGCCGCGCCCTTCCTGGTCGCGGTGCTGCTGCTCGCGGCGCTGGCCGCGGCGGTCTGGAGCGTGGTCGACCCGGCGCGCGCGCTGTGGGTCGCCGTGTCGGTGCTGATCGTCACCTGCCCCTGCGCGCTGTCTCTGGCTGCGCCCTCGGCCCTGCTCGCGGCCAGTGGTCGCTTGGCGGGGCTGGGCGTGCTGCTGCGTCGGCCCGATGCGCTCGATGCGATGGCGCGGGTGCAGACCCTGTTCGTGGACAAGACCGGGACGCTCACCGATGAGCGCCTCCTCCTGCGTGCGCAGCCCGGCGCCGACGCGTCACTGCTGCGGCGTGCGGCGTCCTTGGCGGCCTGGTCGAGCCACCCCTTGTCGCGCGCGCTCGCCGCACAGGTGCGGGCCGCTGCATTCGACTGGTCGCAGGTGCACGAGTCGCCAGGTGCCGGCGTCGCCGCGTGCGACGCACAGGGCCGCGAATGGCGCTTGGGCTCGGCGGAGTTCGTGGGTGCGGCGTGCGGCGACAGCGACACCCTGCAACTCTGGTTCGGCAGCGCGGGGGGCGCCGCGGTCCGGCTCGACTTCGACGAGCGCGTGCGGCCCGATGCGGCACGTGCCATCACGCAATTGCAGCAGCAGGGCATCGAGGTCCGCCTGCTCTCCGGGGACCGCGCGTCACGGGTGCGGCGCCTGGCTGATCAGCTCGGGCTGGCGGTCGCACAGGGGGGCGCGACACCCGAGGCCAAGCAGGCCGCCTTGCGCGCCGAGCAGGCTGCGGGCCGTGTCGTGGCGATGCTCGGCGACGGCATCAATGACGCGCCGGTGCTGGCCTTGGCCGATGTGTCGCTGGCGATGGGCGAGGGCAGCGACCTGGCGCGCCGCAGTGCAGATGCCGTGCTGCTGTCGATGCGGCTGGCCGACGTCGCCCAGGCGTTCGCGCTGGCGCGCCGCGCGCGGCGCGTGGTGCAGCAGAACTTCGCCTGGGCCGCTGCCTACAACGCGGCCTGCATCCCGCTGGCGCTGGCCGGCGCGCTGCCGCCGTGGCTGGCGGGGTTGGGGATGGCCGCGAGTTCGCTGGTTGTGGTCGGCAATTCGCTGCGGCTGTCCCGCTAGCAATGACGGCCCCCAGCTCGCTAGGCTCGCGGCCCCCGAGTGGCGCTCAGGCCGCTTGGGGCGGCCCGACGCAGGCCTGACTCATGGACATCCTGTATTTGCTGATCCCGTTCTCGGCGCTGCTGGTGCTGGCAATCCTGGCGCTGTTCGCATGGGCCCTGCGCGGCGGGCAATTCGACGATCTCGAGCGTGAGGGCGAACGCATCCTCGAACCGCCGCTTGATGCGCGTCAAGCCGTCGGCACCGTCACGCCGGAACAATCGAGGCGAAAGCAAACCGGAGGTGATCGATGACTGTGGCAACCCTGGCCGGCAATGAGCCGGTCTATACCGACGAGCCGGTGCGCTGGTTCGCACTGGCGGCGGTGTTGTGGGGCGTGGTCGGGATGCTGGTCGGCGTGATCATCGCCGCGCAGCTGACCTGGCCCGAGCTGAACCTGGGCATTCCGTGGCTGAGCTACGGCCGCCTGCGCCCGCTGCATACCAATGCGGTGATCTTCGCCTTCGGCGGCTGTGCGCTGTTCGCTACCTCCTACCATGTGGCGCAGCGCACCGGGCAGACCCGGCTGTTCGCGCCGGGCCTGGCCAAGTTCACTTTCTGGGGCTGGCAGGCGGTGATCGTGCTGGCTGCAATCACGCTGCCGATGGGCCTGACGCAAGGCAAGGAATATGCCGAACTCGAGTGGCCGATCGACCTCCTGATCGCAGTGGTCTGGGTCGCCTACGCAGTGGTCTTCTTCGGCACCATCGGCATTCGCAAGGTGCGCCATATCTATGTCGCCAACTGGTTCTTCGGCTCGTTCATCCTGGCCGTGGCGCTGCTGCACATCGTCAACAGTGCAGCGCTGCCGGTCAGCCTGACCAAGAGCTATTCGGCCTATGCCGGCGTGCAGGACGCGATGGTGCAGTGGTGGTACGGCCACAACGCGGTCGGCTTCTTCCTGACGGCCGGTTTCCTCGGGATGATGTACTACTTCATTCCCAAGCAGGCCGAGCGTCCGGTGTATTCGTACCGGCTGTCGATCGTGCACTTCTGGGCCCTGATCTTCAC
>JANOPR010000569.1:0-13565 GCA_031421955.1 Burkholderiales bacterium | reverse complement strand
GCCCTGCTCCTTCGACCCGCTGACCGGCTACCACCGGGATGCCTGCTGCCGCGCAGACGCGCAGGATGCCGGTAGCCACCTGGTCTGCGCCAAGCTCACGGTGGGCTTCCTGAACTACGAGATGGATCGCGGCAACGACCTGATCACGCCACGACCCGAGTACCGGTTTCGCGGCCTGCAGCCGGGCGACCGTTGGTGCGTCTGTGCACTGCGCTGGCGCGAAGCCCAGGAAGCCGGGCACGCGGCGCCGGTGCTGCTCGAGTGCACGCACGAGCAGGCCCTGGAGTTCGTGCCGCTCGCCGTGCTGAAGGCCCATGCGCTGACGACCGTCAGCTAAACTTCCCGCCTTCTGTCCGGAGGGATGGATGAGTGGTTTAAGTCGCACGCCTGGAAAGCGTGTGGGGGTTAATAGCCCCCCGCGGGTTCGAATCCCGCTCCCTCCGCCAGGCCACTGCTCAAGCGCCAGTGGTCGGGCAGCCGGATGCGCCCCTAGTCCGAAGCGCTCACGCCGTGACCGGCGTATCCGAATTGGCCCGCAGGAGGAGGCGTTGAATCCACAGCCCTGATTGCGAGATCGGGCCGAAGTCGCGTCGTGATTCGTGGCGAAGGCCGATTGCCACACGACCCGTCCACCACACCAGGCGGCCGCTGCCATGCAGCGCGACAGGACCGATGTGGCCGCGCGGAATCCGCAGCAATTGCGCCGCTCCATCGGTTGCGTGCAACACGACGTCTTCGGCAACTTTTTCAGTCTGGGGCTTTGGCGATCTCGGCACGGCAGTCTCCAATCAACGATGACAGGCCCATGATTGCCCCATTGCGCCGTAAAGACATTGCCCTGACTGAGGGCGCGCATTCTGGTGTGATCGCGGCGCATCACCGTTACCGACTTGTTGCGTCCGGACAAAAAAACGCCCGCTTGCGCGGGCGTTTTGCTTCTCGGTTGGGCTGAGAAATCAGCGCACCACGGCGATCTGCTCGCGCTTGCCACCCTTGTACGTGAACAGGGTCAGCGCGCCATTCTTGATGTCGCCCTTGTCGTCGAAACTGATCGTGCCAGTGACACCTTTGTAGCCATCGGTCTTGGCCAGCACCGGCAGGTACTTTGCCGGATCGGCCGAACCGGCCTTGACCATCGAATCGACCATCACGTTGAGCGCGTCGTACACGTAGGGTGCATAGATCTGCACGTCGGCGTTGAACTTGGCCTTGAAGTCAACCTTGAACTTGTCCAGGCTGGCCTTCGAATCGCCTTCTACACCACCCGCCTCGGCGCACACGACCTGGCCGTCGCCCATCGAGCCGGCAGACAGCTTGGGCAATTCGCCCGAGCAGATGCCGTCGCCACCGACGAACTTGGCCTTGATGCCCAATTGCTTGAGCTGGCGCAACATCGGGCCGGCCACCGCGTCCATGCCGCCAAAGAAGACCACATCGGGCTTCTTGGCCTTGATGGAGGTCAGGATGGCGGTGAAATCCGTGGCCTTGTCACTGGTGAACTCGCGAGCAACGGTGGTGCCACCGGCGCCTTTGACACCCTTCTCGAACTCGTCGGCAACGCCCTGGCCGTACGCCGTGCGGTCGTCGATGACGGCGATGCTCTTGCCCTTGAGTTCCTTCACGGCGTACTTGCCGAGCGTGCCGCCCAGGTGAACGTCGTCGGCCACCACGCGGAAGGTGGTCTTGTAGCCGTTGCGGGTGAACTTCGGGTTGGTGGCTGACGGGCTGATCTGCGGGATGCCAGCATCGCTGTAGATCTTCGACGCGGGAATCGAGGTGCCGGAGTTCAGGTGACCGACGACGCCGTTGACCTTGGCATCAACCAGCTTCTGGGCGGCGGCAGTGCCCTGCTTCGGATCGCCGGCATCGTCCTCGGCCAGCAACTCGAACTTGGCCTTAGCGCCACCGATCATCACGCCCTTGGCATTCAGATCGTCGATGGCCATGCGCGCGCCATTCTCGTTGTCCTTGCCGAGGTGCGCGATCGCGCCGCTGGTTGGGCCGACATGGCCGATCTTGACAACCAACGGCCCCGCAGGCGCGGCCGCCGGAGCCGGCGCTGCCACTGGAGCAGGCGCCTCTTTCTTGCCGCACGCGGCCAGTAGTGCGACGGATACGACCGACAAGGCCAAAAGCTGGTGATTCATCAAGATGTTCCTCCGGAATTGGAAAGGGAGCGATTGTATGATTGGATGCGGTGCCACCAAGCGGGGGAAACGCGAAGTCGCAATGAACCGATCCAGCCTCGCATCTTACCCGGCGTGCGTCGCCGCGGCGCTCATTTTCGGCGCCTGCACGTCGCTGCATTCGGCGCTGCGCGATATCCGTTGGGACGACCAGTGGGGCAGCCGGGGCGAGGGCGTTGCGCAGCGCGATCTGGCAGCCTGCGTTGAGGCTGTCGAGACGCGGCGCAGCATCGTCGAAGCCTGCATGGAGACGCGCGGCTGGCGCCACGTCAAGCTGTAGGTCGCGCGACTCAGACGTCGCCACCTGCATTGCGCCGCGCCGCGATGTCCTCCACCACCCGGGACACCAGGTCGTGCAAAGTGCGTGCAAGTTCGTCGCCGGCCGCGCGCCCGGCCTCCCCGGCCACGCGCGCCAATTGCAGCTCGATCATCTCCTGCAGACGCGCCTGCAGCAACGCGTCGATCCGTGGTTGCAACATGGCCATCACGTGGTCGACGAGCACCGAGGTGTCCAGGGTGCGGCCGGCGGCCTCATCCGTCGTCTCCAGGGTCAGCGACTCGGGTGGCAGCGGAACGGGGTCATCGAGGGCCGGACCCGAGTCACCCTGGATCTCGATGACTTCGGTCAGCGTCGGCAGGCTACCGTGCGCGCTGTTCATGGTGTGGCACGACGGCTGTGGTGGACGCGCTCGACACCCGGCGCATCGCCATAGCGGCGCCAGCGGTCGCGCCCCGCCTGAGCATCCTCGGGCTGCGCCGAGACGATCTCAACCACGCGGGCGAACTGTTCCCAGCCCTCGACCATGGCGGGGCCGAGGTTGACCAGCACATCGTGCGTGGGCGCAAAGGCCGCGTCATCGACCAGCCAGACGTTGGTGCGCGCCAGCGCAGGCGACGGCGTGGCGCCCGGGTCGAGCCGGGCATGAACGACAAAAGACAAGGGATCGAAGCTCCAGAGCGCGACATCGAGCCGGTCCAGCGTAGAGCCGTCTGCGCACACCACCACACTGGCACCCGCTTCCTGCGCATTGCGCAAGAAGCGGCAAGCCAGCGCGAGCTTGTCGGCCACCCCCGAATGAAACTCGACTTTCATCGCACGCTGCCGCAGGTGCCTACGCAGCGCCAGCGCGTGACAGCACGAAATGCGTCAACAGGGGCACCGGACGCCCCGTGGCGCCCTTGGCCGCCCCGCTCTTCCAGGCCGTGCCGGCGATGTCCAGGTGCGCCCACGGAAACTTGGCGGCGTAGCGCTGCAAAAACTTCGCGGCCGTGATCGCACCCCCGGCCCGTCCGGCAATATTGGCCATGTCGGCGAAGTTGCTCTTGAGGCCCTCGTCGTACTCCTCGTCGAGCGGCATGCGCCAGGCCGGATCCAGGGCGCTGCGGCTCGCTGCCAGCAACTCTTCAGCCAGCGCGTCGTCGCTGGAGAACAAGCCTGAGTTGTGGTGGCCCAGGGCAATCACGCACGCCCCGGTCAGCGTGGCCACATCGACCACGGCCGCGGGCTTGAAGCGCTCGGCGTAGGTCAACGCGTCGCACAGGATCAGGCGCCCCTCGGCATCGGTATTGAGAATCTCGATGGTCTGTCCCGACAAGCTCGTGACCACGTCGCCCGGCTTGACGGCGCGGCCGCCGGGCATGTTCTCGCACGTCGGGATCAGCGCCACGACATTCACCTTGGGTTGCAACTCGCCGATTGCACGCATCGTGCCGAGGACGCTTGCCGCGCCGCCCATGTCGAACTTCATCTCGTCCATTTCAGCGCCGGGCTTGAGTGAAATGCCGCCGCTGTCGAACGTGATGCCCTTGCCGATCAGCACCAAGGGCGCTTTGCCCTTGGCCGCACCCTGGTACTCGATGACGATGAAGCGCGGCGGCTCGTCCGACCCCTGCGCCACAGCCAGGAAGGACCCCATCCCGATCTTCGCGATCTTCGCCCGGTCGAACACGTCGACCTTGAATCCGAACTGCTTGCCGAGTTTCTTGGCCTCGCTGGCAAGGTGGCTTGGCGTGGCGTGATTGCCCGGCCGGTTGGCGCACTCGCGGGCGACGCCCACGCCGGCCGCCACGGCCTGTCCACGGCGCAGGCCTTGCGTCAGCGCCTTGATCTGCGCCTTGCCGGCCACCAGCGACACCTTGGCCAGCTTGGGCGCGGCAGGTGCGCTGGGTTTGGTATGACGATACAGGTACACGGCGTCGCTGGCGGCTGCGACAAGAGACTCTGCGTGCCCAGCGGTCAAGGCCTCGCCCCCGGCTGCGGCAACCGCCAGTCCGGTGACGCCCAGCGCCTTCAACTGCCCCAACCCGCTGGCCACCGCCGCCTTGAAAGACTTGGCAGAGTCGTTTCCTGCCGCAACGAAGGCCAGCCGCGAAGCCTTGATGCCCACCGGCCGGTGCACATACAGGCAGCGCCCTGCCTTGAACTCAAAGTCGCCCTGCTTGACTGCGTCGCGCAGCAGCGCAGCCAAGTCCTTGTCGAGATCGGCAGGCACCGACTTGCCGACAACGACGACCAGCAGCGCATCGACTGTCAACTTGGAGAGTCCGCCTTCAGGCGCGATTTGAGTCTTGAAGTCCATAATGAGTGCAGGTTCTTTGATCTGCTGATGTTATTCGATACGACGCTTCGCCGAGAGTTGGCTCGCATGTTCGGCGGCACGCTGGTCGTCATCCTGACCATCGTCCTGACGATGATGCTGATACGTACCCTGGGCCAGGCCGCGGGCGGGTCGGTCGCGCCGCAGGACGTCGTCCTGCTGCTGGGCTATACCGCGCTTGGCCACCTGCCGACCATGCTGGCGTTGTCTCTGTTCATTGCCGTGGTGAGCACGCTCGGACGCATGTACCGCGACAGCGAAATGGCGATCTGGTTCGCCAGCGGGCTGCCGATCACGCGCTTTGTTCGCCCCGTGCTGCGCATGGGCTGGCCGGTACTCCTGGTGGTGGCACTGCTGGTGTTGTTTGTATGGCCCTGGGGCAATCGCCAAAGCCAGGATCTTCGCGACCGCTACCAGCAGCGCTCGGACCTCTCACGGGTCGCGCCCGGCGTGTTCCAGACCTCGCGCGACGGCAAGCGCGTCTTCTTCATCGAGCGCGACAGCCCCGACGCGGTCAATGCACGCAACGTCTTCATCCTTTCCCAGGACGGCGATCGCGAGGCTGTCACGTCGGCGCGCAGCGGCCGCCTGGAGAACATCAACGGCGAGCGCTGGCTTGTCCTGGAACGCGGGCAGCGCAATGAAGCCAACCATGCCAACGGCGACAAGACGATGGCGAGCTTCGAAAGCTACCGCCTGCTCGCCGGCGAGCAGGCCGCACGAAGCGCCGAGGCGCGCTCTCCCCGCGCGAGCCGCAGCATCGACCTGTTGCGTGAGCCGACGCTGCGCAACCAGGCAGAACTGGTCTGGCGCATCGGCCTGCTTTGCGGCGCGGCCAACCTGCTCTTGCTTGGCATCGGGCTTGCCGCGCGCAATCCGCGCCGCGCGAGCAACTGGAACCTGCTGCTTGCCCTGCTCGCCTTCGTCGTCTACTACAACCTGATCAATCTCAGCCAGGCCTGGGTCGGGGGCGCGCGGGTGGGGATGGGCGCCGCCTTGCTCGGATTGCACGGCGGCGTATTCGTCCTGACAGTGGGCCTGCTCTGGTGGCGCGACCATGCCACGGTCATGCGCCTGTGGCCACGCGGCGCGCCTGCCGCATGAAGACGGTCCGTCGCCTGCTGCACCGCGACATCGCCACCTCGGTGCTGTTCGTGGCATTGGCCTTCCTGTCGCTGTTCTTCTTCATCGACCTCGTCGACGAGCTGGAGGACATCGGCAAGAACGGGTACACGCTCGGCCACGCGCTGTTGGCGGGCCTGCTCGAGGTGCCGGGACATTTCTATGAGCTGTTCCCGATCGCTGTATTGATTGGAACGATCTACTCGTTGGCACGGCTGGCGCAATCCACGGAGTTCACGATCCTGCGTACCAGCGGACTGGGACCTGGCCGCGCGCTGGCCCTGCTGATGACGCTCGGGGCCGCGTTTGCCGTGATGACGTTCCTGGTCGGCGACTACATCGCGCCGGCCAGCGAACGCGCTGCGGTCGACATGAAGGCGCGCCTTGCGGGCGGCCGCGCGCTTGGCAGCAATGGCGCCTGGCTCAAGGATCGTCGGGTCCCGAGTGACGGCAGCGGCGAGCGCAGCGTCTCGGTCAACGTCTTGCGAACCACCCCCGACGGGGTCCTCGAGGGCGTACGCATCTTCGAGTTCGACGCCGACAGCCGGCTGGTCACGCGTGTGGCCGCCCGTCACGCGCGCATCGGCGATCGGGAGTGGGTGCTCGAAGATGCCCAGGTCACGCGCTGGCCCGTCAACACACAGACTGGCAATGCGATGCCCGTGCGCGATGAACACCACAGTCGCGTGACCTGGCCCACCACGCTGGATGCAGGCGTGGTTGCCGCCGCGGTGCTGCCCGTGTCGACGATGTCGACTGTCGAGTTGTGGCGTTACAGCCAGCACCTGACCAGCCAGGAGCAGGCGGCGAGTCGCCACGCGATCCAGTTCTGGAAGAAGGCGCTCTATCCGCTGGCCTGCCTCGTGATGGTGGCCCTGTCGCTGCCGTTCGCCTACATGCAAGCGCGTACGGGCGGCGTCAGCTTCAAGGTATTCGGCGGCATTCTGTTGGGGATCAGCTTTGTGCTGCTGAACAACGTCGCCGGCCATCTGGGTGTGCTGCGCGACTGGACCCCCTGGCTGGTCGCCGCGGCACCGAGTACGCTGTACCTCCTGCTTTCGCTGGCCGCGTACGCGTGGCTCGTACGCTATCGATAGGCATCGCCATGAACTGCGGTCTTCTGCTATTTGCCCACGGCGCACGCGACGCGCGCTGGGCGCAGCCGTTCGAACAGGTGGTTGCAGCCGTGCGCGCCGCCAGACCCGCGCAGCCGGTGCGGCTGGCGTTTCTCGAGATCATGGCGCCAGACATCCATGCGGCGGGCGCCGACCTGGTCGCACAGGGCTGTATTCAGATCGATGTCCTGCCCTTGTTTCTCGGTGCCGGCGGGCACACGCGCAAGGATCTGCCGCCGCTGCTGGAGACCTTGCGCGCGACACATGCTGGCGTGACGTTCAATCTGCATCCAGCGATTGGCGAAGCACCGGCCTTGATTGCAGCCATCGCCGAACATGCGCTCAGCCTGCGCACACCATGAATCTGCACCAGTTCCGCTTCGTTCAGGAGGCCGTGCGTCGCGGGCTCAACCTGACCGAGACCGCCAAGGCCCTGCACACCTCGCAGCCCGGCGTCAGCAAGGCCATCCTCGAACTCGAGGAGGAGCTCGGCATCGACATCTTTGCCCGCCACGGCAAGCGCCTGCGCCGCGTGACCGAGCCTGGCGAGCAGGTCCTGCGATCGGTTGAAATCATCCTGCGCGAGGTCGGGAATCTACGTCGCATCGGCGACGAGTTCAGCAAGCAGGACGCCGGGCGGCTGTCGATCGCCACCACGCACACGCAGGCACGTTACGTGTTGCCCGAACCGGTCGCGCTGCTGCGCCGGCGCTACCCAAAGGTCAATGTCAGCCTGCACCAGGGCACACCGAACCAGGTGGCGCAGATGCTGCTGGACGAGAGCGCCGACATCGGGCTCGCCACCGAATCCCTGGCCGGTTTCGACGAGCTCGTCACGCTGCCCTGCTATGCCTGGCAGCACATGCTGGTGGTGCCGCCGACTCATGCCCTCGCACAAGTGGAGCGCCCCACACTGGAGCAGCTGGCGGCCGAACCGCTGATCAGCTACCACGCGTCGTTCGCCGGGCGGCGGCGCATTGACGCGGCGTTCGCGCGGGCCCGGCTCAAACCCGATGTGGTGCTGGAAGCGATCGACTCCGACGTCATCAAGACCTATGTCCGCCTTGGCATGGGCGTGGGCATCGTGGCCGAGATGGCCGTGCGCGACGAGCTGGCAACCGGCGAGCTCGCTGTGCGACCGCTCGGCCACCTGTTCGGCGAGAACCTGTCGCGCGTGGCCTTCAAGCGCGGTGCCTACCTTAGAAACTTCGTCTACAACTTCGCCGAATTGCTGTCCGACCGACTCACGCGTGCCCTGATCGTGCGCGCCATGTCTGGCGACCCCGCCGGTGAACCCGCCGACCCTGCCCTGTGATGCACCCCATCCCTCATACCCCCGCCTTCGCCAGCCGGCTGCCCCTTGTCGGCACCACCATCTTCACCGTCATGTCCGCGTTGGCCCACGACCATGGCGCGGTCAATCTCGGCCAGGGCTTTCCGGACTTCGAGTGCGACCCTGCACTCCTTGACGCCGTGACCGAGGCCATGCGTCAAGGCCATAACCAGTACCCCCCGATGACCGGCGTGCCTGCGCTGCGCAGCGCCGTGGCAGCGAAGATCGAGGCCCTGTATGGCGCGCGCTATGACGCCGCAAGCGAAATCACGATCACCGCCGGCGCCACGCAAGCCATCCTGACTGCCATCCTGGCCTGCGTGCATCCCGGCGACGAGGTCATCGTCCTCGAACCCTGCTACGACAGCTATGGGCCGAACATCGAGCTTGCGGGCGGCGTCATCGTGCGCGTGTCCCTGACGCCAGGCACCTTCCGCCCGGACTTCGATGCCATCGGGCGCGCCCTGTCGCCACGCACGCGGGCGATCATCGTCAACAGCCCGCACAACCCGAGCGGAACCGTCTGGCAGGCGCACGACATGGACCGCCTGGCCGCCTTGCTCAGGCCGACCGAGGTGCTGTTGATCAGCGACGAGGTCTACGAGCACATGGTTTACGACGGCCAGCGCCATGCCAGCGCGTCTGCCCACGCGGAGCTCGCCGCCAGGTCTTTCGAGATCTCGAGCTTCGGCAAGACATTCCACGTCACGGGCTGGAAGATCGGTACCGTGGCAGCGCCTGCCGCGTTGAGCGCCGAGTTTCGCAAGGTGCATCAGTTCAATGTGTTCACGGTCAATACGCCGATGCAATTCGCCTTGGCGGCCTACCTGGCCAATCCGCAGCCGTACCTGCAGTTGAGCGCGTTCTACCAGCACAAGCGAGACCTGTTTCGCACCGGTCTGGCGTCGACCCGCCTGCGCGCCTTGGCCTGCGAAGGCACGTACTTCCAATGTGTCGACTACGCGGCGATCAGCGACCTGGGTGAAGAGGCGTTCTGCCGCTGGCTGACGACCGAAATCGGCGTGGCGGCCATCCCGTTGTCAGCGTTTTACGAGAGCGGCCTTGAGCAAGGCATCGTGCGCCTGTGCTTCGCCAAACGTGACGAGACACTGCGTCAGGCGCTGGAACGACTGGCTCGAATCTAGCCTTGCCCCCACAGCGCTTGTGGCGTCGCCCGCTTGGGGCGGCCCGGCGTTGGCTAGCCTTGCCCCCAAGACGCCTGCGGCGTCGGCCCCCCGTGGGGGCGTCGCCCGCTTGGGGCGGCCCGGCGTGGGCTAGCTGTCGCGCCGGCGCATGTCCAGGTCGTCGCTCCAGACGTCGTCGCCGGCCTTGGCGGGCCGCTCGAGCGGCTCGACCGGCGTGGTCAGCTCCAGGTCGATCATTGCCGACCCTGAGGCCGAGGCATCGCCGGCTGGCAAGTCTTCCGGCGACGTTGTTTCCTGCGTCAATGGGCCCCTTACCGATGCCCCCGACAGGTCGAGGTCGAGCGACATCGCCTGTCCGCCGTTGAATTCCGGCCGCAACACGATGGTGCCGTGCGCAGCCTCCTGCGGCGCGGAGCGCCCGCCGATAGGCAGCAAGACATCAATGTCAGCCGCAACGCCTCGGTTGTCGGCCTCATGCAGGTCGCGCGCCATCTGGTACAGGAACAGGACTTCCTGGTACGCCGGCAGATCGAAGAGTTCCGCCCCTTCGCCGCGGCGGAACAAGAGCGCTTCCAGCTCGGCCGACGCGTCCAATGGCGAGGGCCACGCGCGCTGGATGCGGCCCAGGGCCAACGTGTAGTCCTCGAGCTTGCGACCGGCATGCGGATCGGCCTGCCACTCCGGTGCCACGCTGTTGAAGCGTTGATTGAAGCGCACCCGCGTGCGTTCGTAGGACTCGCGCTGATCGCGGCGGCGATGAATCTCGAGCAGCTTCAGGAACGGCAGGGGACTGCCCCCTCCCGTGCTGCGCATGTGGGCCATCAACAGGTCGATTGCGGCATCGTCATGGCCCAGCGCAATGAAGAAGTCGGCCTGCTGTTCGAGGTCGATCTGTTCATCGACGCTCATCGACCGGTCGACTTCCGCCTCTTGCACGGGCGGCGGCAGTGGCGGGATGGTCACTGCCGTCGGCGCCGGCACGGTCATGGGCGAGGACAGCGAGTCAGGCGCGTGGCTGGACTCGACCCAACCCGTCAAGGGCGCTGGCGCCGAAGGCAGCCGCTGGTGCGCCGAAGCCAGGCCCGCACCCTGCGAGCGCTGGAAGTCCGACGGCATGTCGGGTGGCCCCATCGACGTGCTGGCGCGCGCCCACCAATCGGTGCCGCGTTGCGGCACTGACGCTTGCCGGCGCAGGCGCCAGCCCAGCCAGGCCGCCAGGGCTGCGAGCAACGCGGCCAGGGCAATCAGAGCCGCAAGCCAGCGCGAAGGCTGCTCGCGTTGTGCACGATCGAGTGCGAGTTCCTGCCGGATCTGGACCAGCGCATCGGTCTGCGCCTTGGCATCGGCCCGCACACGTGCCAACTCGGTTGCGAGGGTCTGCAGGCGCTCGGTGGCCGCCGATGCCGCAGCCTCGGCGGCGCTGGCCGTGGCCCGCGCCGCGGCAGCCTGCTCCTGTGCTGCCTGGACAGCCGCGTCATTGAGGCTCACCTGACCTGCGTCAAGCCGCAGGCGCGGCCTGGGCTCCGCGCGCGCCACCGCACCGCGTGGCAACGGCGGCGCAGCGGGCGCCACCACTGGCGCCGAGGGCGCCGCTTCGGCCACAACGGCGCGCGCAGGTGCATTTCGCGTCGCACGCGGCGGCTGCCGTGGGCGTGTCGCCCGGGGCGCTGCAGTCGCGGCAGGTGGTGCAGCAGCCGACGCCGTCGCCGTCGACGGTGCCACGGTTGCGAGCGCCGGCGGCCGCTCAGGCGGCGCGGCGACCGTCGTGACCACGGGAGGATCTGCCAGCAGAACCAAGGTCCGGCTCAGGCGCGTTGGGCACCCGACATGCAAGGTAATGCTCAGGACGGGCTCTTCAATCACGCCCGCGGTCGTCACCCGCAGGATGGCTTCGCTGGCGTCACGCCCTTGCGTGACTCGCACGCGCGCCTGGCCCGGTGGCAGCTTGAGTTCACCCGCGGTGACCTCGGCACGGGCGCACTCGGCGCTGAGCGTCTCGCCATCGGCCAGCGCGACCGGTACCGCCAGGTTCAACGGCTGGCCAAGGACGACGCTGGCGCGGATCGCTCCGAATCCGAAGGCCGTGGCCGCGCCACTGCTGAAAATCGCGACGACCGCGACGAGGAGCTGACGCAAACCGATGTGCATGCCGCGGGGGAATATGTCTCTTTTTGTGACGCGGGCGACTCTAGCATGGCCCGTCAAGCCGCTTCGCGGCGCATGCGCGACTCGGTGCAACAATCGTCACACCGTGGGTGCTGCCGCGCGGCTGCATCGGGCCGGTCGGCCGGTCGCGCGGCATAGGGTGGGTTCTGCCAACACATCGGAACATGGATCAATACTCTGGCACTCGGCCCATCGCCGATTCGCAGCAGTTCGATGCCACTGCGCTGCGGCAGTGGCTGCAGGGCCGTGTACCCGGCCTGGCGGGTCCGCTCACGATCGAGCAGTTCAAGGGCGGACAGAGCAACCCGACCTTCAAGCTGAGCACGCCCGGTGGAACCTATGTGATGCGCAGCAAGCCCGGGCCTGGCGCCAAGTTGCTGCCTTCGGCCCATGCGATCGAACGCGAGTACCGCGTGATGGCCGCGCTGGCGGGACACGGCGTGCCCGTCCCTCAGATGCTGGCGCTGTGCGAGGACGAGTCCGTGATCGGCCGAGCCTTCTTCATCATGTCGTTCGCGCAAGGCCGCGTGCTCTGGGACCAGTCGCTGCCGGGGGTCGGCCGCGCCGAACGCGGCGCCATCTATGACGACATGAACCGCGTCATCGCGGCGCTGCACTGCGTTGACGCCGGCGCTGCCGGCCTGGCCGACTACGGCAAGCCGGGCAACTATTTCGAGCGCCAGATTGCGCGCTGGGGCAAGCAGTACCTGGCCTCGGTCACGCAGCCGATCGATGCCATGGATGACCTGATGGCCTGGCTCCCCGCGCACATGCCGGCCAGCGCTCGCGACGAATCAAAGGTCGCCGTCGTGCATGGCGACTACCGCCTGGACAACCTGGTGTTTCATCCGACCGAGCCGCGCGTCATCGCCGTACTCGACTGGGAGCTCTCGACGCTGGGGCACCCCTTGGCCGACTTCAGCTACCACTGCATGGCCTGGCACATTCCTCCGGGCGCGTTCCGCGGCATCGGCGGCCTGGACCATGCGGCGTTGGGCATCCCGCTGGAGGCCGACTACATCGGCCGTTACTGCGAACGCACCGGCCTGTCCACGCCGCAGGCGCTGGCGTCCGACTGGAACTTCTACCTGGCGTACAACCTGTTCCGCATGGCCGCGATCCTGCAAGGCATTGCCAAGCGGGTCGAGGACGGCACCGCTGCGAGCGAACAAGCTCGGCAAGCCGGCGCCGGGGCGCGGCCCTTGGCAGAACTGGGTTGGCGCTTCGCACAACAAGCCTGAAAGGAATCACGAGCATGGACTTCAGCTACTCCGAGCGCACGGCCGCGCTGCAGGCGCGCGTCAAGGCCTTCATGGCCGAGCACATCTACCCGGCAGAGCCAGCCTACTGGCAGGAGCTCGAGGCCAACACGGCGGCCGGCAGGCGCTGGACGCCGCTGCAGACGATCGAGGGCCTCAAACCCAAGGCCCACGCCGCCGGACTGTGGAATCTGTTCCTGCCCCCGAGCGCCGAAGGGGCGAGTTCCCGCACCACTGAGCGCGGCGCAGGCCTGTCGAACCAGGAATACGCACCGCTGGCCGAGATAATGGGCCGCGTGCCCTGGGCCAGCGAGGTCTTCAACTGCTCCGCGCCCGACACCGGCAATATGGAAGTCCTGGTGCGCTACGGCAGCGCTGAACACCAGCAGCGCTGGCTCGAGCCGCTGCTGGCCGGCAAGATCCGCAGCGCCTTTGCCATGACCGAGCCGGCCGTGGCCTCCAGCGATGCCACCAACATCGAGGCCCGCATCGAACGCCGCGGCGACGAGTACGTCATCAACGGCCGCAAGTGGTGGTCGTCCGGGGTGGGCGATCCGCGCTGCAAGGTCGCCATCGTGATGGGCAAGACCGACCCCGACGCGAAGTCCTACGTGCAGCAGTCGCAGATCCTCGTGCCGCTCG
>JANOPR010000568.1:0-4489 GCA_031421955.1 Burkholderiales bacterium | reverse complement strand
CGGCGGCAACCTGGATGTGCACGCTCACGGGAATCGCTTGGCGCAGCGTCTGAGTCACCGGCGAAAAGCAATCGCAGCCTTGCACCAGCGCACGCAGGCGCTCGGGCGACTGGCCCGCTGCGGCAATGCGCACTTGCAGTTCGACATCGCGCGGTTCGGCGGGCACCGGCGAACCGTCCGACTCCGCCATGCCCAGCAGGCCCCGCGCCTCCGATCGGCTGCGCGCCAGCACCTCGAGCGACGAAAGCTCGATGCCATTGACGGCCGCCGCCATGGCAATGCGCGTCGTGGCGCACGACGCGAGCGCCGCGCGAAGCAGCCAGCCCGGCGTGACCTGATCACCGCTGCCGCCGAGCTCGACCGGCATGTCGGTCACGACCGCAGCACCGCTGGCATGCGTCGACACAACCCTTGTGCGCCCTTGCCAGCGGGCGCTCGCCGGTGCGTCATCGTCCAGAGCCGCCTCGGGACGCCGGCGAAACACGGATTCAACACGCTGTATGGCCGCTGCAATGTCCTGTGGCGCCATGGTCGTTCTCCAAGTCCGTTGCCTGGCCTGCATTGTGAATGTCGATGGCGCGCCCGCCTAGCCAAGCCAGGCGCCAGGCCCGCTCGCACGGACGAATGGTCAACAACGCCGGACGCTGCGTCAGGCGTGAACGACGCCGACCGCACAACGCGGACGATCGGGCAAACGTGGGCGACGCGAAGGCAGGACGTCGCAGGGGCCCGAAGAGGACAGTGCAGCACAGGCCGCAGAAGACCCGATACCGGCCTCCAGTGAAACACGATCAACCGCCTCAAGACCTCAACGGAGATTCGCCATGAATGCACCCTTCGACTTTGCCGCCCTCAAGACCCGCCAGATGGGCGCCTGGTCCAGCGGCGACTACGCCGTCGTCGGTACCACCCTGCAGATCGTCGGCGAGCAGCTGGCCGAGGCCTGCGACCTGCGCTTCGATGAGCGCGTGCTCGACGTCGCGGCCGGCAACGGCAACGCCACCCTCGCCGCCGCGCGGCGCGGCTGCGCGGTGACCTCGACGGACTATGTTGCCTCGCTGCTCGAGCGCGGTGCCGAACGTGCGCACGCGGAACGTCTGCTGGTGACGTTCCAGGTGGCCGACGCCGAAGCCCTGCCCTTCGCCGACGCCAGCTTCGATGCCGTGCTGTCGACCTTCGGTGTGATGTTCGCGCCGGATCAGGCCACCGCGGCCGCTGAGCTCGCGCGGGTTTGCCGACCGGGCGGACGGATCGGGCTGGCCAACTGGACTCCCGAGAGCCTCATCGGCCAGATGTTCGAGGTCCTGGGGCGCCACCTCCCGCCACCGGCGGGCGTGCAGCCACCCTCGCTGTGGGGTGTGGAGTCGCATCTGCGCACCCTGTTCGGCGAACAGGCCGCGTCGATCAACGTCACGCCACGCCTGTTCAACTTCCGCTATCGCTCGGCTGCGCATTTCATCGAGGTCTTCCGTGTCTGGTACGGCCCGGTGCTCAAGGCCTTTGCGGCGCTGCCCGCTGAGAAAGCGCTGGTGCTGGAGCAGGATCTGACCGAATTGCTCAATCGCCTGAACGTTGCGGGCGCCGAGTCGCTGGTCGTGCCCGGCGAGTACCTCGAAGTCGTCGTCAAACGCCGCTGATCATGGACGCACGCCTGCAGCGGCGCGTCCAGCGCTACGGCTGGGATCTGGCCGCGGCCAGCTATGAAAGCCTGTGGCAGTCGCAGCTGGCCGCGGCACAGTCCGAACTGCTGTCGCTGGCGGCCCTGCGGCGGGGCGAGAACGTGCTCGATGTGGCCTGCGGCACCGGGCTGGTGAGCTTCGACGCGGCGCGCGCAGTCGGGCCGGAGGGCCACGTGCTGGGCGTCGACATTTCCGAACTGATGGTCAAGGCCGCGCGAAAGCGCGCGCCGGCAGAGGGGCTCGAGAACACGGCCTTCGAGCGCATGGATGCAGAAGACCTGGTCCTGCCCGACGCCAGCCAGGATGCCGCCCTGTGTGCGCTGGGCCTGATGTACATGCCCGAGCCCGAGCGCGCCGTGGACGAGATGCGACGCGTGCTGCGGCCCGGCGGGCGCATGGTGCTGGCGGTTTGGGGCGAGCGCGCGAGGTGCGGCTGGTCGGCACTGTTCCCGATCGTCGAGGCTGAAGTCGCCAGCGACGTTTGCCCGCTGTTCTTTCGCCTCGGACAAGGCGATACGTTGTCCCGACTGTGCGCCGACGCGGGGTTTGAGCACGTCGAGGCCCGCCGCATCGCGGTGACGCTTGACTACATGAATGCCGAGCAGGCCTGTGATGCCGCTTTCGTCGGTGGGCCCGTCGCGATCGCGTGGTCGCGCTTTGACGAGCCCACGCGCGCTCGTGTGCGCGCCCGGTACATCGAGGCCATCACGCCTTGGCAGCGAGCGCAGGGCTACCAGATTCCTGGCGAGTTCGTCGTCGTCGCCGCCGCGAACTGGACTGGTGGCGCCACCAGGGTCATCGGCCCGACACTCGGTATTCGCACGGTATAGCCAGGCACCGGCGTTGCGCCTAACGTGGCGGCTGCCAAAACCCGCCCGCCAAAGACGCGCCATGAGCCTTGCCCACCTGCTGCTACGACAAGCCCGCCAGTCGCCCAAGCGCGCCGCGATATTCCACGGCACCGCGCCGCACGCCACCCACGGCCAATGGGCCGCGCGCAGCGCGGGCATGGCGCAGCGCCTGCGCGAAGCCGGCCTGGCCCCCGGCGACCGCGTCCTGCTGTTCATGCGCAACCACCCGCGCTACCTCGAGCTGCTGTGGGGCGCGTGGTGGGCCGGGCTGGTGGTGGTGCCGGTGAATTCCAAGCTGCACCCGCGCGAGGTCGAGTGGATCATCGACAACGCCCAGGCGCGCTGGGGTTTCGTGACGGCCGACGTGGCCGCCGAGCCGCTTGCCGGGCTCGAGCGGCGACTGGATGTCGACTCGGCCGAGGCCGACGCGCTGCTGTCACCCGCCCCCAACGCCACCGCCATACCCATCACGCAGCGCGACGACGGCGATGTGGCTTGGCTGTTCTACACCAGCGGCACCACCGGCCGGCCCAAGGGCGTGATGCTGACCCATCGCAACCTGAGGGTGATGGGCCTGACTTACTTCGTCGATGTCGACGCGGTGTCGGTGCAAGACGCCATCGTCTATGGCGCGCCGATGTCGCACGGCGCGGGCCTCTACGCCATCCCTCACCTGATGGCCGGCGCGCGGCATGTGGTGCCGGCCTCGGGCGGCGTGGATCCGGCGGAGTTGTTCGAGCTGGGCTGGCAGCTCGGCCCGCTGTCGACATTCGCCGCGCCGACCATCGTGAAGCGCCTGGTCGACCACGCCGAGCACGCGGGGCTGTCGGTCGCCGACGCCGCGCGCGCCTTCAAGACCATCGTCTACGGCGGCGCGCCGATGTACCTGGCCGACATCGGGCGCGCGCTGCGCGTGATGGGGCCGCGCTTCGTGCAGATCTACGGCCAGGGCGAGACGCCGATGGTGGGCACCGCGCTGTCACGCCAACACCTGATGGACAGCACCCACCCGCGGCACCTCGAGCGCATCGCGTCGGTGGGCGTCGCGCAGACACCCGTTCGCCTGCGTGTGGCCGATGCCGACGGACTTTCGCTGCCCACCGGCGAGGTCGGCGAAGTACTGATCCAGGGCGACAGCGTGATGGCCGGCTACTGGCGCAACCCCGAGGCCAGCGCCGCGGCGGTGCGCGACGGATGGCTGTTCACCGGCGATGTGGGCTGCCTCGACGCCGACGGCTTCCTGACGCTGAAGGACCGCAGCAAGGACCTGATCATCAGCGGCGGCTCCAACATCTATCCGCGCGAGGTCGAGGAGGTGCTGCTGACCGCGCCCGGCGTGGCCGAGGCCGCAGTGGTCGGCGCGCCCGACCCCGAGTGGGGCGAGGTGGTGGTCGCGTTCGTGGTGGCACAGCCGGGCTGCGCAGTCACGACCGACATGCTCGACGCGCACTGCATGGCGCAGATCGCGCGCTTCAAGCGCCCCAAGCGCTACCTGTGGGTGAGCGAGTTGCCGAAGAACAACTACGGCAAGGTACTGAAGACCGTGCTGCGCGAACGCCTCTTGCAGTGAGCGAAGTCGCCGCGGCAGTCGATTGCTATCCTCGTGCGATGTCGGCTGTCGTCTCCATCTCGGGTCTGTCCAAGACCTACGCCTCAGGCTTCCAGGCCCTCAAGGGCATCGACCTGGCGATTCGCCGCGGCGAGATCTTTGCCCTGCTCGGCCCCAACGGCGCCGGCAAGACGACGCGGATCAGCAACGTCTGCGGCATCGTCAACGCCAGTGAGGGCCGGGTCGAGGTCGATGGGCACGACGTGGTGCGCGACTACCGCGCCGCGCGCTCGATGATCGGCCTGGTGCCGCAGGAGTTGAGCACCGACTCCTTCGAGACGGTGTGGGCCGCGGTGTCGTTCAGCCGCGGCCTGTTCGGCAAACCCGCCAACCCGGCGCACATCGAGGGT
>JANOPR010000567.1:0-1516 GCA_031421955.1 Burkholderiales bacterium | reverse complement strand
ATCGAGTGGGACCTCCGCAAGAAACAGCCCTACGATGTCTACGAGCACATGGACTTCGACATCGCGGTCGGCGTCAACGGCGACACCTACGACCGCTACCTGGTGCGCATGGAAGAGCTTCGCCAGAGCAACCGCATCATCCAGCAATGCTCGAAGTGGCTGCGCGCCAACGCGGGCCCGGTGATCACGACCAACCACAAGGTTGCCGCGCCGTCGCGGGTGTCGATGAAGACCAACATGGAAGAGCTGATCCACCACTTCAAGCTCTTCACCGAGGGCATGCATGTACCCGAGGGCGAGGCCTACGCGGCCGTCGAGCATCCGAAGGGCGAGTTCGGCATCTACCTGGTCAGCGACGGCGCCAACAAGCCCTACCGGCTGAAGATCCGCGCGCCCGGCTTCCCGCACCTGGCCGCGCTCGACGAGATGGCGCGCGGCCACATGATTGCCGATGCCGTCGCCATCATCGGCACCATGGACATCGTGTTCGGTGAAATCGACAGATGACGTTTTCTACAGTCACCCTCTCGCGCTTCGCCAAGGAAGTCGCCAAGTACCCCGCCGACCAGAAGGCGTCGGCCGTGATGGCCTGCCTGGCCATCGTGCAGCACGAGCAGGGACTCGTGTCGCGCGAAAGCGAAGAGGGCGTGGCCGCCTACCTCGGCATGCCAACCATCGCGGTGCATGAGGTGACGACGTTCTACAACATGTACAACCAGCAGCCGGTGGGCCGCTTCAAGTTCAACGTCTGCACCAATCTGCCCTGTGCATTGCGCGACGGCGACAAGGCGCTGGCGCACCTGTGCAAGAAGTTCGGTGTCGAGCCCTACGGCACCAGCGCCGACGGACAGTTCACGGTGCAGCCCAGCGAATGCCTGGGCGCCTGCGCCGACGCGCCGGTGATGCTCGTCAACGACCGCCAGATGCTCAGCTTCATGAGCAATGAGCGCCTGGATGACCTGGTCGACACCCTGAAGGCGCAGTCCAAATGACGCTGGACTTGTCGCGCTTCCAGGCCGCGGGCACCGAGACCTGTTTTCATGGCCGCCATATCGAGCCGCAGATCTACGCCGGGCTGGACGGCAAGAACTGGCGCCTGCAGGACTACCTCGCACGCGGCGGCTACCAGGCGCTGAAGAAGATCCTGGGTCAGGACGGCGGCAAGGGCATGACCCCGGACCAGGTCATCGCCGAAGTCAAGGTCAGCGCGCTGCGTGGCCGCGGCGGCGCGGGTTTCCCCACCGGCCTGAAGTGGAGCTTCATGCCGCGCATGTTCCCCGGCGCCAAGTACCTGGTCTGCAATTCCGACGAAGGCGAGCCCGGCACCTGCAAGGACCGCGACATCCTGGCCTACAACCCGCACATCGTCATCGAAGGCATGGCGATTGCCGCCTACGCGATGGGCGTGAAGCTGGGCTACAACTACATCCACGGCGAGATCTTCGAAATCTACGACCGCTTCGAGGAAGCGCTCGAAGAAGCCCGTGCCGCGGGCTTGCTCGGCGACAAGATTCTC
>JANOPR010000566.1:0-1983 GCA_031421955.1 Burkholderiales bacterium | reverse complement strand
GTTCCTGCTGCGCGCCCGCCGCGAAGGGCTGCGCGACTTCGGCGCCTGCATGAGCCCGCACACTGCCTGGCTGATCCTGCAGGGTATCGAGACGCTGCCGCTGCGAATGGCGCGCCATGTCGAGAATACGCGCAAGGTGGTGGCCTTCCTGGCGGCACAACCGGTGGTCGCCGACGTCGGCTACCCGGAGCTCGAAGGCCACCCGAGCCACGTGTTGGCCAAGAGGCTGCTGCCGCGCGGCTGCGGCTCGGTGTTCAGCTTCAACCTGCGCGGCTCGCGCCAGCAGGGCATCGCGTTCATCGAGGCGCTGAAGATCTTCTCGCACCTGGCCAACGTCGGCGACTGCCGCTCGCTGGTGATCCACCCGGCCTCGACCACGCACTTCCGCATGGATGACGCGGCGCTGGCCGCGGCCGGCATCGGCGCGGGAACGATCCGGCTGTCGATCGGCCTGGAAGACGCGGACGACCTGATCGAAGACCTGAAGCACGCGCTGAAGACCGCGCAGAGGGCCACATGAAGCTCAGCGTCGACGGCCGCGAGGCCTACGCCTATACGGGGGGCAAGGCCTTCGACCCCAGCCTGCCCTGTCTGGTGCTCGTGCACGGCGCGATCAACGACCACAGCGTGTGGACCCTGATCGCGCGCTGGTTTGCGCACCATGGCTGGAGCGTGCTCGCGCCCGACCTGCCGGGGCACATGCGTAGCGCCGGGCCGGCGCTACCGAATGTCGAAGCCATGGCCGACTGGCTGCTGGCGCTGCTCGACGCCGCCGGTGTGCAGCAGGCCGCGCTGGCGGGCAAGAGCATGGGCTCGCTGGTGGCGCTCGAAGCCGCCGCACGCGCGCCGCAGCGGGCTACGCGGCTGGTGATGCTCGGCACCGCCTACCCGATGAGCGTGCCCGCGGCGCTGCTGGCCCTGGGCCAGAGCGACCCGCATGCGGCCATCGACCGCGTCGTGCACTTCTCGTTCTCGACGCTGGCGCCCAAGCCCTCGTACCCCGGCCCGGGCGTGTGGCTCCGAGGCGCCGGCCGCGCCCTGATGCGCCAGGTGCTGGCGCATGGGCGCGACCCGCTGCTCTTCGTCAACGACTTCGCGGCCTGCGACAACTACAAGCACGGCCTCGAGGCCGCCGCCAAGGTAAGCTGCCCGGCGCACCTGGTGCTGGCCGAACTCGACCACATGACACCGACGCGCGCCGCGCAGGACCTGGCCGGGGCGCTGCGGGCCACGGTGCACCGTGTCCCGTCCGGACACTTCATGGCGCAGGAATGCCCGGACGAAGTCTTGGCGGCCATGCGCAAAGCCCTGGCCTGAAAAAGGACCCGCCCCATGACGACAGCCCCTGACGCGAATGCGGTCGACCCGAAGAGCTTCAAGAGCTTTGCCGAGTTCTACCCCTTCTACCTCGGCGAGCACCGCAACGTGAGCTGCCGTCGCATGCACTTCCTGGGCTCGACGCTGGCCCTGCTGTGCCTGGCCATGCTGGTCTATTCAGGCCGGCCGCAATACCTGCTCTACGGCCTGCTCGCCGGCTACGGTTGCGCCTGGATCGGCCACTATGTGTTCGAGAAGAACCAGCCGGCCAGCTTCAAGCGCCCGCTCTACAGTTTCATCGGCGACTGGGTGATGTACCGCGACATCTGGGCCGGCCGCATCAAGATCTAGGCGCGGGGCGTCAGGCGGCGGCGCGCCGCTCACGGCGCATGAACCATCCGGTTCATTCAAGCGACCGCCGCGGATCGGGCTTTGCCCGGCCGCCAGCGGTGCCCCCTTGAGGGGGAGCGGCGAAGCCGCTACGGGGGTGGTTCAGTTCAGTGCGCCTGTTCCCAGTTGGGCCCGACCCCCACTTCGGCCAGCAGCGGCACGTTGAACTGCGCCACGCCGGCCATCAGCTTGGGCACTTCGGTGCGGGCCCAATCGACCTCGGCCACGGGCACTTCAAAGACCAATTCATCGTGCACCTGCATCACGATACAGGTC
>JANOPR010000565.1:0-6115 GCA_031421955.1 Burkholderiales bacterium | reverse complement strand
ACGACAAACATGTCGGCATGCATCGCCGACAGGTTGGCGATGGTGTCCAGCAGGCTCTCGCCCTTTTCGGTGCTGCTGCGCGCGATGTCCAGGTTGATGACGTCGGCCGACAGGCGCTTGGCGGCGATCTCGAAGGTCGTGCGCGTGCGCGTGCTGTTCTCGAAAAAAAGGTTGAAGACGCTCTTTCCCCGCAGGAGCGGCACCTTCTTCACGTCGCGGTCGTTGACCGAAAGGAAGGTGCCCGCCGTGTCGAGAATCTGGGTCAGTACGGCCTTGGGCAGGCCCTCGATCGACAGCAGGTGGATCAGCTCGCCGTGGCGGTTGAGCTGCGGGTTGCGATTGGAAAGCATCAGGCCTCCCGACGGGCCGCCCCGAGGCAGGCCTGCGCCCCCTCGGGGGGCAGCGACGCGGCGCAGCCGCTAGCTTGGGGGTACAACATCAGCCCTCCAGCGGCTTGACGGTGAACGAAATGCGCCCGGCCTCGTCGCGCGCCAGCGACAAGCGCTGCGTCGACGGCAGGTCCACCTTCGCGGCCGCAAACACCGGCTCGATCGGCAGCTGGCGCCCGCCGCGGTCGACCAGCACCGCCAGCGCCACGCTGGCCGGGCGGCCGAAGTCGTAGAGCTCGTTGATCGTCGCGCGGATCGTGCGGCCGGTGAAGAGCACGTCATCGATCAGCAGGATGTGCTGGCCTTCGATCGCAAAACCGAGCTTGGTGGCGTCGCTGCCGCTGGCCATGCCACGCTCGCCGAAGTCGTCGCGATGCAGGGTGCTCGAAATCACGCCGGGCTCGCCCGGCAAACCGAGGTCGGCGTGCAAGCGCGTGGCCAGCCAGGCGCCGCCCGTCCAGATGCCCACCATCACGGTACCAGGCCGCGCGGCAAGCAGCTCTCGCACTCGCTCGCGCAGCGCCAGGTAGAGCGCCTCGGCGTCAAGATTGAAACTGGCGGGCGAGTTCATCGTGGCAGCTCATTGAAATACTGTTCGAGAATCAGCGCCGCCGAGGCGGCATCGACATCGGCGGCCCCTTCGGCCAGCGCCTGCGTGCTCGTGTAGCGCTCGTCGACCTCGACCACCGGCAGTGCGAAGCGCCCATGGAGTTGGCGCGCGAAGCGCTGTGCACGTTGCGTATTGTCATGCGCCGCGCCGTCCGGGTGGCGTGGCACGCCGACGACGAGTGTGTCGGGCTGCCATTCAGCGATCAGCGCCGCGATTGCACCGAAACGCGCATCGTTGCCGACCTGAGCCAAGGTGGTCAGCGGCGTGGCCGTGGCCGTGAGGCTGTTGCCGCTGGCCACGCCCACGCGCTTGGTGCCGAAATCGAAGGCCAGCAACAGGGACGGCGCGGCTGCCACGGCCCGCGCGACCTCACTCATGAGTGCCCCGCCTCCTGGCTGAGCATGCGCGGATCGAACCCGAGCAGCGCCAGGGCGCGGTCATACCGCTGCTCGATGGGCGTATCGAAAATCACGTCGGGCCGGGCATCCACGGTCAGCCAGCCATTGCGGCCGAGTTCGTCCTCGAGTTGGCCCGCACCCCAGCCGCTGTAGCCCAGCGTGACCAGGATCTTCTTCGGCCCGGCGCCGCTGCACAGGTCCTCGAGCACGTCCTTGCTGGTCGTCATGTCCAGGTCGCCGCCGGGTATCTCCAGCGTCGAGTTGTAGGGGCTGCTCTTGTCCGACTGCCGCATGTGCAACACGAAGCCGCGTTCGGTCTGCACCGGGCCGCCGAAATACACCGGCTCTTCAGCCAGGTCGTCGCGGGTCAGGTTCAGCTCGACCTTTTCGAACAGGTTCTTCAGCTTGATGTCGATCGGCTTGTTGATCACGAGCCCGAGCGCGCCCTTCTCGGTGTGCTCGCACAGGTAGACCACGGCCCCGGCAAAGGTCTGGTTGGCCATGCCCGGCATGGCGATCAGGAACTGGTTGGTCAGGTTCAAGGGGCTGCCATCGGCCATGGTCGCCTGATTCTATCGACTGCGCGGACAATCACGGCATGCCTGAGCCCACGGAACCGGTCGAACGCTTCTTCGCGCGCCTGGGCGCCCACCTCGGGCAGGGCAGCCTGGCCAAGTTGGTGCTGGCCAAGCACCGCGGTCCCGACTCCGATGTGGTGCGCCTGACCGTACGCCCGCTGACCCTGCGCGAGCAGCCGCACCTTCAATTCGTCTACAGCCACGCCACCCGCGACGTGACCCAGAACCATGCAGTGGCAGACGGCATGGCCAGGCTGCGCGACCTGGTCGGCAGCCACTTTGCCCATGCCCACCTGCTGGCCGCCGGTGAAGACCTCGAGTTACGCTTCACCAAGAAGGGCAAGGCCAGCCTGCAGCAGCGTGTCAGCACGCGCGACGCGCCCGCGGCGCAGGCGCACGACCGAGAGAAGCACCGTCTCATCGGTTTGGAGACGCCCTTCCTGGCCGCCCTGGGCGTCACCACGGCCGACGGCCAGCTGGTGCCGACCATGGCGCGCAAGTTCAAGCAGATCAACAAGTTCGTCGAAGTGCTGGACCACGCCCTCCAGGCCTCGACGCTGCAGGGCCAGCCTGTATTGCGCGTGGCCGACTTCGGCAGCGGCAAGGGCTACCTGACCTTTGCCGTGCACCACCACCTGCGCCACACGCTCGGCCGCGACGCCGATGTCTGCGGCGTCGAACTGCGACCCGACCTGGTCGACCTGTGCAACCGGGCGGCCAAGCAGCTCACGCAGTCAAGCCTGCACTTCGAGCTGGGCGACGTGCGCGAGCGGCCGGCGCAGCCGCTGGACATCGTGATCGCCCTGCACGCCTGCGACACCGCCACCGACCATGCCATCCACCTGGGCATCCGCTCGGGCGCCTCGCTGATCATCTGCTCGCCCTGCTGCCACAAGCAGATCCGGCCGCAAATGAAGAGCCCGCCGATGCTGGCGCCGATGCTGCAGCATGGCATCCACCTCGGCCAGCAGGCCGAAATGCTGACCGACAGCCTGCGTGCGCTGCTGCTGCAGGCGCATGGCTACGACACCCAGGTGTTCGAGTTCGTCAGCCTCGAGCACACCAGCAAGAACAAGATGATCCTGGCCGTGAAACGCAGCCATGCGCTGCCGGTCGAGCCGGTGCTGCAGCAGATCCGCGAAATCAAGGACTTCTACGCCGTGCGAGAGCATTGCCTGGAAACGCTGCTGGCGAGCCCGGCGTGACGGCGCGCAGCGCCCAGGATGCAGGCATGACCAGCAAGTCGCTCGACGGCGCGCTGGTCTGGCTGCGCCGCGATCTGCGCGTCGACGACAACGCCGCGCTCTACCACGCCCTGCGCGCCGCGCGCCAGGTCTGGTGCACCTACATCTTCGACCGCGCCCACCTCGCCGCGCTGCCGCGTACCGATCGGCGCATCGAGTTCATCCGTGACAGCCTGGCCGGCCTTGAAGCGCAATTGCGTGCCACCGCGGCCTCGCATGGCGTCGAAGGCATCCACCTGCTGGTGCGCCATGGCCATGCCGTGCAGGCCCTGCCGGCGCTGGCCGCCGAGTTGCACGCGCAGGCGGTCTACGCCAGCCATGACGACGAACCCGAGTCGCTGGCCGGCGCCGCGCAGCTGCGCGGCGCCCTGGCCGACGTTGGCGTGTCGCTGCACACCGGCAAGGACCATGTGCTGTTCGAACGCAGCGAAGTGCTGACCCTGGCCGGCGGCCCCTTCAGCATGTTCACGCCATACAAGAACGCGTGGCTACAGAAGCTCGAACCGTACTTCGCGCGCGCCTACCCGGTGGCTCGCCATGCCGCGGCATTGGCCCCCGTGCCTGCGGGCATCGCTCACGGGGTGCCCGCGTTGGCCGACATTGGCTTCATGGCCAGCGACCTGCACAGCCTCAAGCTGCCCAGCGGCGCGGCCGGGGCGCAGGAACTGCTGGCGGAATTCCTGACCCGCATCGGGCGCTATGACGAGACCCGCAACTTCCCCGCGGTCAAGGGCCCGAGCTACCTTTCGACGCACCTGCGCTACGGCACGGTGTCGATCCGGCAGCTCGTGCGCGAGGCCTGGACGCGGGCCAGGGATGGGTCGCGCGGTGCGCAGGTCTGGCTGTCGGAGCTGGTCTGGCGCGACTTCTACCACCAGGTGCTGCACCACCACCCGCATGTGGTCGGCAACGCATTCAAGCCCGAGTACGACGCCATCCGCTGGGAACATGGCAAGCATGCGCAGGCGCAGTTCGCCGCCTGGTGCGAGGGACGTACCGGCTATCCGCTGGTCGATGCCGGCATGCGCCAGCTCAACCAGAGCGGCTACATGCACAACCGCCTGCGCATGGTCACGGCGAGTTTCCTGGTCAAGGATCTCGGCATCGACTGGCGCTGGGGCGAGCGCTACTTCGCAGAAAAGCTCAACGACTACGACCTCGCGGCCAACAACGGCGGCTGGCAATGGTCGGCGTCAACGGGTTGCGACGCCCAACCCTACTTCCGCATGTTCAACCCGGTGACGCAGAGCGAGAAGTTCGACGCGCACGGCAAGTTCATCCGCCGCTACCTGCCCGCCCTGGCGGCACTGCCGGATGCGCTGATTCATGCCCCCTGGCTGGCGCGGCCGATCGACCTGGAAGCCGCCGGCCTCGAACTCGGCCGCCACTATCCGCCGCCGATCGTGCAGCACGAGGAGGCCCGGGCAAAGACGCTGGCACGTTACGCGGTGGTCAAGGCCTCGAAGTAGGCCCCTGGGACACCGGTTCAGGCCTGGTCGGACTCGGGCGGCGCCTGGGTGCGGCTGACAAACAGCTTCGCGGCCCAGATACCAACCTCGTACAGCACGCACATCGGGATCGCCAGCGCCAGCTGCGAGATCACGTCGGGCGGCGTGACCACGGCAGCGACGATGAACGCGCCGACGATGAAGTAGCCGCGCCACTGCTTGAGCTGCTCGATGCTGACGATGCCCACGCGCACCAGCACGATCACCGCGATCGGCACCTCGAAGGCGATGCCGAAGACCAGGAACAGGGTCAGCACGAAGCCGAAGTACTGCTCGATGTCAGGTGCGGCCGTGATGCTGGTCGGGGCGAAGGCCTGGATGAACTGCGACATGCCCGGGATCACGAGGAAGTAGCAGAACGCCACGCCCGTGACGAACAGCAGCGTGCTCGACACCACCAGCGGCAGCACCATCTTCTTCTCGTGGTTGTACAGGCCCGGCGCGACAAAGGCCCAGACCTGGTAGAGCACGAAGGGCAGCGCAACCATGAAGGCCGCCATCAGCGTGATCTTCAGCGGCACCAGGATCGGCGAGATGACATTCGTGGCGATCAGCGTGGCGCCCTTGGGCAGGTGGGCCACCAGCGGCGCGGCCAGCAGGTCGTACAGGCCCGAGGGCCCGGGCCAGAACGCCAGTGCAGCGAACGCGATGCCGATGGCGACCGCGACGCGGATCAGCCGGTCGCGCAACTCGACCAGATGCGAGACAAAGGGCTGTTCGGTGCCGGCGAGTTCGTCTTCCGGATCGGGCTTGCCGCTCATGTCCGCCGCCGGGCCGCCCCAAGGCGGACGCGCCCCTTGGGCCACTGGTGGCCCGCTACCGGGCCAAGGGGGCCAATGCGAAGCATCTTGGGGGCCATCACTTGGCGAGCGGTTTCGGACGGAAGCGCGCCACGCGCGCGGCGCCTGAAAGCGCCTGGGTGCGAATCCCCTGGCGTTGCTTGTACCAGGCCGGCATCGCGCCGCGCTTGAGGCGCCAGTGCTTCTTCGGGTGCTTGTACTCGGGCGGCGGGGGCGTATAGGCGGAGGCCAGCATGGACGACGACGACCCCGCGGGGGCGGCCTCCTTCCAGCTGTTTTCGAGTTCGCTGGTGGTGGCGCTCATTTCCCGGTTCACGCTCTGCTCGACGTCGCGTGCCGCGCCCTCGAACTCGCTCTTCATCTTCTGCAGTTCTTCGAGTTCGATCGAGCGGTTGACCTCGGCCTTCACGTCGGCGACATAGCGCTGCGCCTTGCCCAGCATATGGCCCACGGTGCGGGCCACGCGCGGCAGTTTCTCAGGGCCGATGACGATCAGCGCCACCGCGCCGATGAGGGCGATCTTGTCGAAACCGAAGTCGATCATGCCGCGTGTTCAGCGCCAGCGCAGTTCACGCCGGTTCAGCTTTT
>JANOPR010000564.1:0-2147 GCA_031421955.1 Burkholderiales bacterium | reverse complement strand
TTCGGCGTGCACCTTTGGCGCCGCGTGGTAGATGCCTGTGCGCTTGGCTTCCTCGCTCGAGCGCAGACCGCGTGCGAGAAATTCGCGCTGCGCGCGCCGCCGATGGATGGTCTCGCGCATCGCGGTTTCGATCAGGCTCGTCAGTGTCTCGCCTTCGCGCAGGACGCTCTCGGCGGCCTCACGCAATTCGGCCTCGACGCGCAGTGAGGGAAAGGTGGAAGTCTTCATGACGGCATTGCGTTGCGTTTGCGACGCAGCGAGTCTAACACCTCTTGGGTGAGCAGTCGTTCGAACTCGGGCCCAACAGTGGCGGCCATATCGTCGGGTCTTACGGCCACAAGCCAGTGCCTTGGAGTCCCGCGGCTCAGGGCCTCAAGCCCTGAGTAGGTCGTTCTGTTCCTCCGCGACCAAACGCTCGAGGATGCGCCGCGCCTCGAACCCGCCCATGTCGATGTTGAGCCGCATCAGATGGCGGTCAGGCTGCTCGGTGAGATTCCTCTGTTGGGCCTCCAGGATGCCGACATCCTCACGGAAGATCGCCGCCTGGCCGTCGCGGATGGTCGCCGTGAGGGTCGCGTCCTCGATGTTGAAGTTTCGCGCCATGCCCCAGAAGTACCAGATCGAGGTCTCGGTCTCGGGTGTGATGAAGTCGACGACGATGCTCGAGGCCTTCTTGTCGGCCGGGGCCTCGTGGCCGCCGTGCCCGGCGTGAGCCACGCCGACCTCGATCATCACCTGGCTGGGTGGGGTGAAGCGGCAGATCTGCCAGCGGTCGACCGGCACGTCGTCGGCCAGGTGATTGCCGCGCAGCGCGGCGCGCCAGAACGGCGGCGCGGAGATGTTCGACATGAAACGGCTCGTTGTCGCCGAGTTGCCCTCGACGCGGGTCACGGGCACTGCCTCCTCGATCTCGGGTTGGCCGATGCTGCTGGCATGCACGTAAGTCTCGTGCGTCAGGTCCATGAGGTTGTCGATCATCAGCCGGTAGTCGCAGGCGACGTGGTACAGGCCGCCCGCATACGTCCACTCCGGGCTCTCGGCCCAAGGCAGATGATGCAGGTGCGCCGGATCGGCCAGACTCTTGTCGCCCGGCCAGACCCAGACGAATCCGTAGCGCTCGATCGCTGGATAGGCGCGGATCGTCGGCCGCGCGCGCTGGCCCGGCATGCCAACGCAACGACCGTCACCCCCCATCACCAAGCCGTGGTAGCCACAGACGATGGCGCCATCGTCGCGAACGCGGCCGAGCGACAGCGGCGCGCCGCGATGCGGACAGAAATCCTCGAGCACCGAGACAGCGCCGCCGGCACCGCGGAAGACCACCATGCGCTGGCCGCAGACAGTCCGGCCCAGGGGCGCAGCACCGATCTCATCGGAGGCTGCGGCGACATACCAGGCGTTGCGAACGTACACAGGAACCTCCGGCGCGCCCTAGGCGACTCGAACCCTTTATACATCCGGCGCTGTCGATGCCGCCTCGGCTCAAGCTCCCGACCTCACCGCGTGAGACCGCTTTGCCACAGCGGCGCGAGCGGCAGCTTCGGGTCGGCAGCGCCAATTCAATCCCTTGACCAATGAACATTCGATGGGCCGTCGATGGCGGTTGGCCTCAGCGGTCCTAGAGCGGCTGCATTGGCGATTTCGTCGCCGTGCGCTGACGCCGGGCTCTGTCTGCAGTGCCATGACACCGGTCGTTGGCACGGCGACTTTCTGGCAGCCTCGATGACCGCTGGTGCCGGTGACCGGCCCCCTGTAGGGCGAGCGGGCGGTGCCGGATCGGAATCAGGGGCGGTATGCTCGCAGCGCCCACCCACCCGAGGCCGCGCGCCGGGAGCTGCCACGATGCCGCTGAACCCGAACACCCTGCAGCCGCTGAACGCCGCGGTGCTGTCCGACACGCTCGACAGCCTGGGCCTGATGCAGCAGGCGATGAAGCCCTTCATGCGCCCGCTGGACGACTCGCTGCAGCTCATCGGCCGCGCACGCACCGGCCTGTACATGCCGGTGTATGCGCCGCCGGCCGCGGGGGAGAACCCCTACGAGGTGGAGATCGCGCTCGTCGACGACCTCGCGCCCGGCGACGTGGTGGTGCTGGCGTGCGACGGCCCCACCGAGCGCATCGCACCCTGGGGCGAGTTGCTCTCCAC
>JANOPR010000563.1:0-2353 GCA_031421955.1 Burkholderiales bacterium | reverse complement strand
CTGGCGCCAGGTTGCCGCGCAACACGGCCAAGGCGCCATTGGCGCTGACCGGGTTGGCCAGCGGGCGGATGACTTCGTCGTCGAGCACGCGCACGCCTTGGAGGTTCTCGCCCAGCGTGCGGCCGTTGACGTTGCGCTCGGTCAGTGACAGGTGCGCCGTGATGCGCGTCATCAGCGCGGGCAGGCCACCTGCATAGTGGAAGTCTTCCATCAGCCCCTTGCCGCTGGGGAACAGGTTGGCCAGCACCGGCACCTTGCGGCCGACCGCGTCGAGGTCGTCGAGCGTGAGTTCGACGCCGGCACGCCGCGCCATGGCCAGGATGTGCACGGCGGCATTGGTCGAGCCGCCCAGCGCCATCTGCACCGCCACGGCATTCAGGAACGCGCCGCGCGTGAGGATCGACTGCGGCGTGATGTCGTCCCAGACCATCTGCACGATGCGCTCGCCGCAGGTGGTGGCCATGCGCGTGTGGCCGGCGTCCATGGCCGGGATCGCCGTGCTGCCCGGCAGCGCCAGGCCCAGCGCCTCGACGATCGAAGTCATGGTGCTGGCCGTGCCCATCGTGTTGCAGGTGCCCGGGCTGCGCGTCATGTGGGTCTCGAGTTCGACCCACTCCGCCGGGCTGACCTTGCCGGCCTGGAATTCGTCCCAGAACATCCGCGTGTGCGTGCCCGCGCCGACCTGCCGCTCGGGCTGGCCGGGCTTGAGGTAGCGGTCGTTGAGCATCGGGCCGGCGGCGCAGAAGATCGCCGGCACGCCCATGCTGATCGCACCCATCACGGTGCCCGGCGTGGTCTTGTCGCAGCCGGCCAGCAGCACCACGCCGTCGATCGGCAGCGAGCGCAGCAACTCCTCGACCTCCATGGCCAGGAAGTTGCGGTAGAGCATGGTGGTGGGCTTGACCATCACCTCGCCCAGGCTCATCGCCGGCAACTCGAAGGGCGTGCCGCCGCCGATCAGGATCCCGCGCTTGACTGCCTCGGCGCGTTCGCGCAGGTGCGCGTGGCAGGGCGACAGGTCGCTCCAGGTGTTGATGATGGCGATGCACGGCCGCTCCAGCACGTCCTCCCGGCGCAGACCCATCTGCTGGGCGCGCTGGCGGTGCGAGAAAGCGCGCATGTCGCTGGCGGCATACCAGCGCCGGCTGCGCAACTCGGCGAGCGTCTTGACAGTCATGGCGGGGGAGGGATTTTGCGGATCGCGGGCTCCGTTGTTACCGCTAACATTAAGGCCAGCACCGCCAATCGACCATCCACGAAAACCCGCATGCGCCCCGCCGCTCCCGCGTCGTCCGCCAAAGCGTCGTCAGCCCTGCGCCAGCCGCGCCGCGGCCACGGCCGCACGACCCTGGCCGACGTGGCCAGCGCTGCCGGCGTGACCGCCATCACCGTGTCGCGCTACCTGCGCGAGCCGCAGCGGGTGGCACCCGACACCGCTCGCGCCGTGGCTGCCGCGCTGCTGGCCACGGGCTACCTGCCGAACAAACAGGCCGGCGTGCTGGCCAGTGCGGCCAACGCGCCCGCCGGCGGCGCGCGCATGGTGGCCGCGCTGATTCCGAGCATCGCCAATTCGATCTTTGCCGAGACCGTGCAGGGCCTGGCCGACGCGCTGCACGGCTCAGGCTGCGAGCTGCTGCTGGCCTCGACCGGCTACTCGGCCGAACGCGAGGAAGAACAACTGCGCGCGTTGCTGGGCTGGTTTCCGAGCGCACTCGTCGTCACCGGCCGCCGGCACACGCCCGGCGCGCTGGCCCTCCTGCGCCAGGCGCAGTCGCGCGGCACACCCGTGATCGAAATCTGGGACCACCACCCCGAGCCCGGTGCCGAGAGCTTCACCCAGATCGGCTTTGACCACGAGCAGGTCGGTCGTGCGATGGCCGAGCATCTGCTTGCATGCGGCTACCGCGCACTTGCCTACGTCGACAGCGGCGTGGCCGAGGACTTTCGTGCCCATGAGCGTGGCGACGGCTTCCTGGCCGCAGCCCGCCAGGCCGGTGTGCCGGCTCGGCGCGTGACGGCACCGGCGGTGGACGCCATCGACGCCGGTCGCCAGGCGCTGACCGACTTGCTCGACGCGGCAGGTCGGCCGGCGGTTCGCGCCGCCGCCTTTGCCAACGACCACTTGGCTTGCGGGGCCCTGCTCGAGGTGCGGGCGCGCGGGCTCAGGGTGCCGCAGGATCTGGCACTGCTGGGCTTCGGCGACTTCAGCCTCGGGCGCCAGCTCGACCCGCCGCTGTCCACCGTGCACACCCCGCGATTCGAGATCGGGCAGGCCGCGGCGCGAGCGCTGCTGGCCTCGCTGCACAGCGGCCAGGCCGCCGCCGACGCCCGCCTGCCCTGGACCCTGCTGGCC
>JANOPR010000562.1:0-6966 GCA_031421955.1 Burkholderiales bacterium | reverse complement strand
ACCCGCGCGCTTCGTGTTCTGGCTTGCCGCATCCTGTTTGAGCGTAGCGCGGCGCAGCAAGCGAAGCGAGTTATGCGGCACGACCCAAAGGCGAGCACCGCAGGGCACCCCGCGCAGCGGGGCAAGCCGTCTGAGCCCTGCCCAGGCCGCGCTCGGCGCCTTGCTTGCGCTGAGGACGGCGACTGCGCATTACGGACACACGCCAACAGCCGCAACGGGCCGATCGGCAACAGTCAGATTGACACGACCGAACGCGATCGCGTATCAGACCCGCCGCGACATCCAGAGCTTCATCGCCAGGATCGACGAGGCCAGCGTCAGCGTGATCGCGTTGGCGACCACGACCGGCCAGACGCCGATCTGCAGGCCCCAGGCCAGCCACAACGCGGTACCGAGCGTGAAGACGCTGTACATGCCCGTCGAGATGCCTGCCACGCTGCGCGTGCGCAGCATCAGCCAAGCCTGCGGCACAAAGCTCAGCGTCGTCAAGGTGGCCGCGGCATAACCGGTCCACTCGATCCAGGGCGAATTGGCGATCACTGTGCGGTCCTTCGGGTCGGCTCGGCTGGTCGGCGCGAGCGGGGGGCGTCATCGATCGTCCACTGCACCAGGGCGTCGAGCGCGGGTCTGGCGGCATTGGCCTGGGGGTGGTTGATCACGGCCACCAGCACGTAGCGCTTGCCGCTGGTGCCGAGCACATAGCCGGCCACGCCGGCGACGTCGCGCAGCGAGCCGGTCTTCAGATGCGCCATGCCTGCGGTTGATTGGGCGCGGCGCAGGGTGCCGTCCAGGCCCGTCACCGGCAGCGAGGCCATCAGTTCAGCCATCACAGGGCTGGACCAGGCCGACTGCAGCAGGCGCGCCAGCAGGGCCGCGCTGACGCGCGTATCGCGCGACAGGCCCGAGCCGTTGTCGAGCACGACGCCATCGAGCGACTCGCCCAGGCGCTGGCTGAGCCATTGGCGCAGCACCTCGCGGCCGGCCTCGGGCGTCGCGCGGACGGCGCCCGGGCGCTGCAGCGCCAAGGTCAGCAGCAGCTGCTGGGCCATCACGTTGTTGCTGAACTTGTTGATGTCGCGCACCACTTCGGACAGCGACGGCGAGGTGAGCTCCAGGCTGGGCGGCACGCCTTCGGGCGCCGGACCCTCGCGCACGCTGCCGCTCAGGCGAGCGCCGGCGTCGCGCCACAATGCGCCCCACAGGCGCGCGGCGTAGCTGCGCGGGTCGGGGTAGGCCAGCGGCCAGACGCGCTCGCCGCAGGCTGCCGGGTAGCTGCCGGCAAAACGCATGCGCTCGGCGTCGCCCGCGCTTGCCTTCAGGGCCGTGCGCCAGTCATTGCACGGGCCGGTCGTGAGCGGCACGCTGGCATCGACCTGCAGCCCCTGCAACGCCGGCTCGGCCGAGACGGCGGCGACACCGCGCACGGCGTCGGGCGTGAAGGTGTAGATCACCGTGTGCTGGTTCAGCAGCAGTGCCTGCGAGCGCACGTTGTAAGGCCTCAGGGGCTCGTTGTCGAAGTCGCCGGTCGAGGCCTCGGGCAGCAGGAAGGCGCTCTGGTCGAGCACCACATCGCCGCGGATCTCGGTCACGCCCATCTGGCGCAGCCGTTGCACCAGCGACCACACCCTCTCGAGCGAGAGCTTGGGGTCGCCGCGGCCCTGGATGTGGACATTGCCTTCGAGCACGCCAGCCTGCAGCCGGCCCGTCAACCAGACCGGCGTCTTCCACGTGAATGCCGGTCCGAGCTGGTCGAGCGCGGCATAGGTGGTCAGCAGCTTGATCAGCGACGCCGGGTTGACCGGAACCTGCGCGTTCAACGACAGCCGTGGGTTGCCGCTGCCGGCTTCCTGGATCAGCACCGACAGCGTGTGCAGCGGCACGCGCTCGCGCTGCATCGCGTGTTCGACCTCGGGCGGAAGGCCCTGCGGCTCGGCGGCCATCGCCGGGCCGGCGAGCAGTGGGCTGCACAGGCCAAGGACGGACAGGAACAGGCGCAATGACATCGAGTCAATGATCGCACGCAGGTCGCGACATACACTGACTGCATGAGCCGCAGGGCCGTTCCCAAGGCGAGTGCCGCAGTGCGAAGCACGGAGGTTGACTGATGAGCGATTCCCCGACCGCTGCGCGCCATGCCGGTCCGCGTTTGCTGGCACTGGACACGGCCACCGAGCGCCTCAGCGTGGCCGTGGTCGCGCGGGGGCGGCAATGGGTCGCCGACGAGCCCGGCGGGCCGCTGGCTTCGCAGCGTTTGCTGCCGCTGAGTTTCGAGCTGCTGCAGCAGGCCGGCGTCGCCTTGCACGAGCTCGATGCCATCGCCTTCGGCCGCGGCCCGGGCGCCTTCACCGGGCTGCGTACGGCTTGCTCGGCGGCGCAGGGGCTGGCATTTGGCGCCACGTTGCCGGTGTTGCCGCTCGACAGCCTGGCCCTCGTCGCGGAGGACGCATTCGCGCAGCATGGTGCGACCGACGTCTGGGTGGCGATGGATGCCCGCATGGACGAGATCTATGCGGCCGCGTACCGCCGCGTGGAGGCGGGCTGGCAGGCGGCGCAGGGCCCCGCCCTGTGGCCCTTGCCCGCGCTGCTCGACGCCTGGCAGCGCACGCCGCCGGCCTGCGTGGCTGGCACGGCATTGGCGGCATTCGGGTCGCGGCTGCCCACGGGCACTGCCCTGCGCGTCGAGGCGACCCAGGATCGCGCGGCGGCGCTGGCGCGCCTGGCCATTGCCGCCTGGCAGCGCGGCGAAGCCGTCGACGCCGCGCTCGCCTTGCCGCTGTACCTGCGCGACAAGGTCGCACTGACGACGGCCGAACGCGACGCGCGCTCGGCCGCCAAGGCGCTGGCGTGAGCCACAGGCCCGCCCGATGAGCGCCCAGCCGCAGGCCACCGACAGCGCCGCGTTGCACGGCGCGGCGATGACGGTCGCCGACCTCGACGCAGTGCTGGCCATCGAGCACGTCGTCTACGAGTTCCCGTGGACGCGCGGCAACTTCATCGACTCGCTGGCGGCCGGCTACAGCGCCCACTTGCTGCGCGACGCGCAGGGCGGGCTTCGCGCCTACTGGGTAGCGATGCCTGGCGTGCTGGAGATGCACCTGTTGAACCTGACCGTGGCGCCGGCCTGGCAGCGTCGCGGCCTGGGCCGCGCCATGCTCGACAGCCTGGTGGCCCTGAGTTGCGAGGCCGGTGCCGAATTCCTGTGGCTCGAAGTGAGGCAGAGCAACCAGTGCGCGCGCGCGGTGTACGGGCGCTATGGTTTCGAGGCGGTGGGCTCTCGCCGTGCCTACTACCCGGCAGCGGCGGGCACGCGCGAGGACGCCTGCGTGATGCGCCTGGCCCTCGCCGCCCGGACCCGCGAGGCGCGCCATGCGCTGGACTGAGCGCCAGCGCGCGATGCTGGGCGCCATGGGCGTGCGCCTGTTCGGCGCGCCCGAGGCCGGCGAGCCACCGACGCCCGAGGTGGCGGTCAATGCCCCGCCCAAGGCGGCGGTCCATGCCCCGCCCGCAGCGGCAATCGGCGCCGCCAAAGCAACCGCGGCCAGCGCCCCCGCTGCGGCCGTTCGGCGGGGGCTGCCCGTGGAATGCGCGCCGCAGCCAGCGCCTCAGTCGCCGCCGGGCACGGCGCAGCGCGCCGACATCGCCGCCATGGGCTGGTCCGAGCTGCGCGACGCCGTGGTCGGCTGTCGCGCCTGCGCGCTGTGCGAATCGCGCCAGCAAACCGTGTTCGGGGTCGGCCACCCGCGCGCGCATTGGATGGTCATCGGCGAAGCGCCGGGCGAGCAGGAGGACCAGCGCGGCGAGCCCTTCGTCGGCCCGGCAGGGCAGTTGCTCGACAACATGCTGCGCGCCCTGGGCCTGAGCCGCGACGAAGGGCCGCCCGAGCGCCAGGTATTCATCGCCAATACGCTGAAGTGCCGGCCGCCGAAGAACCGCAACCCCGACCCCGCCGAGACGGCGCAATGCGCGCCCTTCCTCGAACGCCAGATCGCGCTGGTGCAGCCGCGCATCATCCTGGCCATGGGCCGCTTCGCCGCGCAGGCCCTGCTGGCCAGCGAGCTGCCGCTGGGCAAGTTGCGCGGCGCCGTGCACGACTGGCGCGGTGTGCCGGTCGTCGTCACCTACCACCCCGCCTACCTGCTGCGCGCGCCAACTGAGAAGGCCCGCGCCTGGGAAGACCTCTGCCTGGCGGCCAATGTGGCGCAGGGCGCATGAGCCCGCCGGGCCGCCCGAGGGCGAATTCCGCAGTGCGCAGCACGGAGGTTGCCTGATGACCGCACTGCACCCGAGCCGCACCGCCGAACTGCGCCTGGCCAGTGCGCTGATCTTCGTGGCACCCGCGCTGTGGAGCGTGAACTACCTGGTGGCGCGCTGGGCGCCCGGCGTGATCGCGCCGCACATGCTGGCCCTGGCACGCTGGAGCGTGGCGGCGCTGTTGCTGAGCGCGTTCTGCTGGCGCGAACTGCACGCCAAGCGGCATCTGGTCCGAGCCGAGGCCGGGCAGTTCCTCGTGCTCGGCGCGCTGGGCATGTGGATCTGCGGCGCCTTCGTCTACATCGGCGGGCGCAGCACCTCGGCGGTCAACATCGGCCTGCTCTACGCCACTTCGCCGGTGATGATCGCCCTGGCTTCGGCGCTGTGGTTGCACGAGCGCTTCACCAGGCTGCAGGCGCTGGGCGTGGCGCTGGCGCTGGCGGGCATGCTGCACATCGTCGTCAAGGGCGAGTGGGTCGCGCTGGGGCAGGTCGGCATCAACCCCGGCGATCTGTGGATCGCTGCGGCCGTGTTGTCCTGGACCGTCTATTCGCTGCTGCTGCGCGGCTGGTCTTCTGCCTTCGGCGCCTTGGCGCGCCTGACCCTGATTGCCTGCGGCGGCGTGGTCGTGCTGATTCCGTTCACGGTTTGGGAGGCGCTCTTCTGGCTGCCCTCGACGCTCTCAATGCAGAGCGCCGGCCTGGTGCTCGCCGCCGCGTTGCTGCCGGGCGCTGCCGCCTACGGCGCCTACTCCTTCATGCAGCGCGTGCTCGGCGCGTCGCGGGTGGCGATGGTGCTGTACCTCAGCCCGCTGTACAGCGCGGTCATCGGTTGGGCCGTGCTCGGCGAACGCATCGAGCTGTTCCACTGGCTTGGCGCCATGCTGATCCTGCCTGGGATCTGGCTATCGACACGCCGCTGATGGGGCCCACCCCCGTAGCGGCTTCGCCGCTCCCCCTCAAGGGGGCCGCGCCAGCGGCCGGGCGGAGCCCGATCCGCGGCGCGTGCTGGCAACACACAACGCCCTGTGGCCACGGTGGCGGTTGAAAAGACTGTAGGCTGTGCATGCGATTACGGGAGATCGATGATGAAACTCAGCGCCCAACAACGTGCGGACTTCGACCGCGACGGCTACCTCTTCTTTCCCGGCCTGTTCAGTGCGGCGGAAATGCAGCCGATGCTGGGCGCCGTGCCCGAGCTGTACAGCCGCCGCGAGGCCTACAACGTGCGCGAGAAGGGCAGCGACGCCGTGCGCACCAATTTCGCCGGGCATCTGGTGAGCGAGCCCTTCGCGCGCCTGGCACGCCACCCGCGCATGGTCGAGCCGGTGCAGGAACTGCTGGGCGAGGCGCTGTACATGCACCAGTTCAAGATCAACGGCAAGCTGGCCTTCGAGGGCGATGTCTGGCAATGGCACCAGGACTACGGCACCTGGAAGAACGACGACCTGATGCCCACCGAGCGGGCGATGAACGTGGCTATCTTTCTCGACGACGTCAACGAATTCAACGGCCCGCTGATGTTCATCCCCGGCAGCCACCGGCGTGGCGTCGTTGACGCCCGGCATGACCTGACGACGACCAGCTATCCGTTGTGGACGGTGGACAGCGAGTTGATCGCGCAGCTCGTCGAGCGCGCCGGTGGCAAGAACGGCGGCATCGTCAGCCCGAAGGGCCCTGCCGGTTCGATGATCCTCTTTCACTCCTGTCTGGTGCATGCCTCGACCAGCAACCTGTCGCCGTGGAACCGCGTCAGCGTGTACCTGAGCCTGTGCGCGGTCTCCAACCATATCCGCCGCTTCAAGCGCCCGGAGTACATCGCTCACCGCGACTTCACGCCGATCGCGTGCCTGCCCGACGATTGCCTGCTGAAGGACTACCCGGTCGATCTGCCATGGCGCAAGGGCATGCCGGCCAGTGCGCTCGTGACATCTTCCGAGCCTATCGACACGACACGACGAGCCGCATGACATGAACCTCCACACCAAACTGCAGCAACGCCAGGCCGACAACAAGCCCATCCGTATCGGCCTCATCGGCGCGGGCAAGTTCGGCACGATGTACCTGGCGCAGATCCCGCGCACGCCCGGCGTGCACCTCGTGGGCATTGCCGACCTCGCGCCCGCCGCAGCCCGAACCAACCTGGCCCGCGTCGGCTGGGAAGCACAGCGCACGCAGGCCAGGTCGCTCGACGAGGCGGTGAAGAACGGCAGCACCCACGTCGGCGACGACTGGCAGGCGCTGGTGCGGCATCCGGCCATCGACGTCATCGTCGAATGCACCGGCAACCCGGTGGCCGCGGTCGAGCACTGCCTAGAAGCCTTTGCGCAGCACAAGCACGTGGTCAACGTGACGGTCGAGGCCGATGCCTTTTGCGGGCCGTTGCTGGCGCAGAAGGCGGCCCAGGCCGGTGTCGTGTATTCGCTGGCCTTCGGCGACCAGCCGGCCTTGATCTGCGACCTGGTCGATTGGGCCCGCACTTGCGGCTTCCCCGTGGTGGCTGCCGGGCGCGGCCACAAGTGGCTACCGCACTTTGCGCAGAGCACGCCCGATACGGTGTGGGGCTACTACGGCCTGAGCCCCGAGCAAGCCGCGCGCGGCGGCCTGAACCCGAAAATGTTCAACAGCTTTCTCGATGGTTCCAAGCCGTCGATCGAGAGCACCGCGGTCAGCAACGCCACCGGCCTGGGTGTGCCGAGCAACGGCCTGTTGTACC
>JANOPR010000561.1:0-4679 GCA_031421955.1 Burkholderiales bacterium | reverse complement strand
GCCTGCAGCGCGTTGAAGCGCTCGGCCACCGCGGCCTGCTTCTCCAGCTTGTCCACGCTGGCGTTCAGCTCGCGCAGGATGTCGTCCACCCGGTTCAGGTTCTCGCGGGTGTCCTTCAGGCGGTGCTCGGTCTCGCGGCGGCGCTCCTTGTACTTCGAAACCCCCGCAGCCTCTTCGAGGAACATGCGCAGCTCTTCGGGCTTGCTCTCGATGATGCGGCTGATGGTGCCCTGGCCGATGATGGCGTAGGCCCGCGGCCCCAGGCCGGTGCCGAGGAAAACGTCCTGCACATCGCGGCGTCGCACGACCTGGTTGTTGATGAAGTAGCTCGAACCCCCATCCCGCGTCAGCACGCGCTTGACCGCGATTTCGGCGAAGGTGTTCCACTGGCCGCCGGCACGGGCGTCGGCGTTGTCGAACACCAGTTCGACGCTGGCCCGGCTCGCCGGTTTGCGCAGGCCCGAGCCGTTGAAGATCACGTCCTGCATCGACTCGCCGCGCAACTCGCTGGCCTTGCTCTCGCCCAGGACCCAGCGCACCGCGTCCATGATGTTCGATTTGCCGCAGCCATTGGGCCCGACGACGCCGACGAGCTGGCCGGGAAGCTGGAACGTGGTCGGGTCGGCGAAGGACTTGAAGCCCGAGAGTTTGATCGAATTCAGGCGCATGGGCAGGCCGCAATGAGCAACGGCAGCGAGGCCGCTGCCGTTTCTAAGTGATTGATTAATAAAGGAAAAACAGCGGCTATAGGACGCCGCGAAGGGCCTGGATGATACCATCGCGGCCCCGTGATCCGAGCCCCGAAAGTGCCTACCCCATGGCCCCGTCTCGTCCCAGGCAACGCGCCGCCCCGCCAACCCCGCCCAGCGCCCCAAGCAAGGACCTGCAGGTCTTTCCGAACCCGGCGCCGCACCGCGACTACATGATCCACTTCGCGATCGACGAATTCACCTGCCTGTGCCCGCTGACCGGCCAGCCCGACTTCGCTCGATTCCGGATCGAGATGGTCTGCGACACGCTGTGCATCGAGCTCAAGAGCCTGAAGATGTATTTCTGGAGCTATCGCAACGAGGGCGCGTTCCATGAGCGGGTCACGAACACGATCCTCGACGACATCGTCAAGGCCGCCAAGCCGCGCTTCGCCCGCATCCGCGCCGACTGGAACGTGCGCGGGGGCATCTACACCGACGTGGTTGCCGAGTACCGAAAGAAGGGCTGGAAGCCGGCGCCGCGCGTCGACCTGCCCGGCCCTGGCGGCGATGCCTGAAGTCGCGACACGCCCGTCGTACCAGAAGTTCGCGGTCGCGGCTGCGGCCAGCCACATCGACGGCCAGGGCGCGTTTGCCGCCGAGGCCATCCCGCCCAAGCGCAAGATCGGCGAGATCCGCGGCGAGTCGATCAGCGTGACTGACGCGCGCATCCGTGCGACACGGCACGAGCGCGTGATGATCGTCGAGGTCTCGCCACGCACGGCGATCGACTTCACGAAGTCCAGCGATCCGATGCGCTTCACGAACCACAGTTGCAGGCCGAATGCGCGCTTGTGCATCCGCCAAGGGCGCGTCGAGTTCTACGCCGTGCGGGCGATTGCCTGTGGCGACGAGATCACCGTCAACTACGGTGAGACCCACCATCAGGGCAAGCTGGCCTGCCGCTGCGGCGCAGCGGGCTGCAAGGGGCACCTGTAGCGGCGGCTGCCAGGCGCCGTGGGGTGCCCGTGGCAACGCGGCGCTCACCTATCATCTCGCGCATGAATCCGCTACTGGCGCGCCTGCATCCTTACCCTTTCGAGCGGTTGCGCGCCCTGATGGCCGACGTGGCGCCGTCGCCGGCGCACAAGGCCATCAGCCTGGGCATTGGGGAGCCGCGCCACGCCACGCCGGCCTTCATCGAGCAGGCGCTGGTGGCCGGACTGAAGGGACTGTCGAATTACCCGGCCACGCTGGGCGAGCCGCGCTTGCGCGCGGCGATGGCAGGCTGGGTGCAGCGCCGCTACGGCGTCACGCTCGACGCGGCGACACAGTTGCTGCCGGTGAACGGCTCGCGCGAAGCGCTGTTTGCGCTGGCCCAGACGGTGATCGACCCGACGCAGCCCGCTGCCACTGTCGTCTGCCCGAATCCCTTCTATCAAATCTACGAGGGCGCGGCCTTGCTGGCTGGGGCGCAGCCGGCCTATGCCAACAGCGACCCGGTGCGCAACTACGCCACCGCCTGGGACCGGATCGACGCCCCCACCTGGGCCCGCACGCAACTGCTCTACACCTGCTCTCCCGGAAATCCGACCGGTGCCGTGATGCCGCTGAGCGAGTGGCGGACCCTGTTCGAGCTGTCCGATCGCCATGGCTTCGTGATTGCCAGCGACGAGTGCTACAGCGAGATCTACTTCCGCGACGAGCCGCCGCTGGGCGCGCTGCAGGCTGCCACGGCGCTGGGCCGCGACGACTTTCGCCGCCTGGTCGTCTTTACCAGCCTGTCCAAGCGCAGCAACGTCCCCGGCATGCGCTCGGGCTTTGTCGCCGGGGACGCCAGCGTGCTGAAGAACTTCCTGCTCTACCGCACCTACCATGGCAGCGCCATGAGCCCGGTGGTGCAGGCGGCCAGCGTTGCGGCCTGGAACGACGAGGAGCACGTGGTCGCCAACCGGGCCTTGTACCGCGCCAAGTTCGCGCAGGTCACGCCGCTGCTCGCCCAGGAGCTCGGCGTCGCCCTGCCCGACGCCGGGTTCTACCTCTGGGCGGCCGTGCCTGGCGGCAATGACATCGAGTTCGCGCGCGGCCTGCTGCGTCAATACAATGTCGCGGTGCTGCCCGGCAGCCTGCTGGCGCGCGAAGCGCATGGCGTCAACCCCGGGCAGGGCCGCATCCGCATGGCGCTGGTGGCGGGCGTCGATGAGTGCGTCGAAGCCGCCGAGCGCATCGTCTCGTTCACCAAGAGCCTCACATGACACCCCCAAATTCACTACGTTCGCTGCCCCCCGAGGGGGCGCTCAATGCCCTTCGGGCGGCCGGGCGGGCATTGACATGACCCGCCAACTGCAAAGCCTCATCGACCTCGCCTGGGAGGCTCGCGCCAACCTCGACAGCGTCAATTCGCCCGAACTGCGCGAGGCCGTCGAACATGTCATCACCGACTTGAACAAGGGCCGCATCCGCGTGGCCGAGCGCCAGGGCGTGGGCCAGTGGACGGTGAACCAATGGGTCAAGAAGGCCGTGCTGCTCAGCTTTCGGCTGACCGACAACAAGGTCATGCGCGCCGGCGACCTCGGCTTCTTCGACAAAGTCGACACCAAGTTTGCCCACCTCGATGAGGCCGCCATGCGCGCCACCGGCGTGCGCGTCGTGCCGCCTGCCGTGGCGCGGCGCGGCAGCTACCTGGCCAGGAACGTGGTCCTGATGCCCAGCTACGTCAACATCGGTGCCTATGTCGACGAGGGCACGATGGTCGACACCTGGGCCACCGTGGGCTCCTGTGCGCAGATCGGCAAAAACGTTCACTTGTCGGGCGGCGTGGGCATCGGCGGCGTCTTGGAGCCGGTGCAGGCCAACCCGACGATCATCGAAGACAACTGCTTCATCGGCGCGCGCAGCGAAGTCGTCGAAGGCGTGATCGTCGAGGAGAACTCGGTCATCTCGATGGGCGTGTACATCGGCCAGAGCACCAAGATCTACGACCGCGCCACGGGCGAGGTGAGCTATGGCCGCATCCCGGCCGGCTCAGTCGTGGTTTCCGGTAATTTGCCCAGTGCCGACGGCAAGTACTCGTTGTACTGTGCCGTGATCGTCAAGAAAGTCGACGCGCAGACCCGCGCCAAGACAAGCATCAACGAACTGCTGCGCGCTTGAGAGCGCGGCGCGATCCAGGAGCGGCCCGAGATGAGTACAAACAGCGGCAGCGGCAACATGGAGCGCGTGTTGCGCCTGATGGCCGAGAAGAGTGCCTCGGACGTCTACCTTTCGGCGAACACGCCAATTCTGATCAAGATCAACGGCCAGATCCTGCAACTGTCGGATCAGCCGCTTTCGCATGCCCAGCCCCGCCAGCTGCTGGCCGAATTGCTGACGCCGCAGCAGTTGGAGGAGCTCGACGACACCGGCGAGCTCAACGTCGGCGTGGGCATCACCAAGGTCGGCAGCTTTCGCCTCTCGGCGTTCCGCCAGCGCGGCTCGATCGCCGCGGTGTTCCTCTGCATCCCGTTCGTGATCCCGACGCTGGAGTCGCTGAAGGTGCCCGCGATCCTCGGCGACCTGGTGCTTGAAAAGCGCGGCCTGATCCTGATGGTCGGCGCCACCGGCACGGGAAAGAGCACCACGCTGGCGGCCATGCTCGAGCAGCGCAACCAGCAGCTGACGGGCCACATCCTGACGATCGAAGACCCGATCGAGTTCCTGTTCACGAACAAGAAGTCGGTGGTCAACCAGCGCGAGGTCGGGCGCGACACCAACAGCCTGCAGATCGCGCTGAAGAATGCACTGCGGCAGGCGCCCGATTGCATCCTGATCGGCGAAATCCGCGACCGCGAAACGATGACCTCGGCGATTTCCTATTCGCTGTCGGGCCACCTGGTGCTGGCCACCATGCATGCCAACAACAGCTACCACGCGCTGGGGCGCATCCTGTCCTTCTACACGCCCGAAGCACGACCGGCGCTGCTGTCTGACCTGGCCTCGGGCCTGCGCGCC
>JANOPR010000560.1:0-3356 GCA_031421955.1 Burkholderiales bacterium | reverse complement strand
TGCGCCCTTGGGTGCGCCAGTCGTGCCGCTGGTGTAGATCAGCACCGCCGCGTCGTCCGCCAGGGTCTGCACCGGTGTGATGGCGGAATGGCGGCCGAGCAGGCAGGCTTGCCAGTCGACGTCGCCGCGCCCGGCGGCCTCACCCACGGCCACGACGCAGCGCATCGCCGGGCATTCACCACGCGCGGCCCGCAGCGCCTCGATCGCCGATTCGTCGACGAGGGCCAGCACCGCCTGGCTGTCGTTGAGCCGGTAGGCCAGCGCCTCGGGGCCGAACAGCATCGACAGGGGCATCGCCACCGCGCCCAGGGCGCTCACGGCCATCTGCGCCACCGCGGTCTCGAAGCGCTGCGGCATCACGACGGCCACACGGTCGCCGCGCGCCACGCCCAGCGCAGCCAGCGCCGCGGCCAGCTTCAATGCGCTGGCGTGCAGGTCGGCGTAGGTGAATTGCGCGACGTCGCCGCCTTCATGCTCGCAGACCAGTGCGGTGGCCTGCGGCGTTTGCCGCGCCCAGCGTGCGCAGCAGGCCTCGAACCAGTTGAAGTGGCGCGGAACCTGCCAGCGAAAACCGCGGTAGATCGCGTCGTAGGGATCGACCGCCGCCGGCATCATCGCGCTCATCGCGCGCCGCCGAAGGCTGCCAGCCGCGCGCCGCTGATACGGCAGATGCGCCAGTCGGGCATCACGGTGGCGCCCATCCCCTCGTAGACGGCGATCGCGGTGGCGTTCCAGTCGAGCACGCTCCACTCGAAGCGGCCGCAACCGCGTTCGGCCGCCAGGCGGCCCAGGTGTTCCAGGAGGGCCTTGCCCAAGCCGCTGCCGCGGTGCGCCGGGCGCACATAAAGGTCTTCGAGGTACAACCCTGGGCGCGCCAGGAAGGTCGAGAAGTTGGTGAAGAACAGCGCGAAGGCCACCACCTCGGCATCGACTTCGGCCACGACGCATTCGGCCACCGGGCGCTCGCCGAACAGGTGCGGTGCGAGCTTGTCCGGCGTGACCTCGAGCAGGTGGGTGAGATGCTCGAACTCGGCCAGCTCAGAAATCAACGCGACGATGGCGTCGAGGTCGCGCGGCGCGGCCGGGCGCAGGGTATGGGTGGATGTCATGGCTGATTCTGGCATCGCCACACGGCGCTCGCCATGGGCACGCCTGGCCTACAGTGCAGGCCATGACAACGCCTTATGCACCCCGCCGCGCCGCGGCCGCGCGCAGCCTGCCGATCCGCGGCCTGAGCTACCACCTCGAGTCCTGGGGCGGACCCGAATTGGCCACGCCCGAGCGCCCGCTGCTGCTGCTGTTGCACGGCTGGATGGATGTCGGTGCCTCGTTCCAGTTCATGGTCGACGCGCTGGCAGCGCACGAGGAAGCGCCGCGCTGGATCGTTGCACCCGACTGGCGCGGTTTCGGTCGCACCAGCGCCAGCGGCAGCGACAGCTACTGGTTTGCCGATTACCTCGGTGACCTCGACGCCTTGCTCGACGCCCTGTCGCCGACGCAGCCGATCGACCTGCTCGGCCACAGCATGGGCGGCAACGTGGTCATGAGCTACGCCGGTGTGCGGCCCGAGCGGGTGCGCCGCCTGGTCAACCTCGAAGGCTTCGGCCTGCCCGACAGCCACCCCAAGCAGGCGCCCAAGCGGCTCTTGCAGTGGCTCGACCAACTGAAGGCCCCCGCCCGATTGCGGCCGTACCCTGATGCGACGGCGGTCGCCGAGCGCCTGATCAAGACCAACCCTCGTCTGAGTGCCGACAAGGCCGCGTGGCTGGCCACGCAATGGGCCGCGCCGCAGGCCGACGGCCAATGGCATCTGCTCGCCGATGCCGCGCACAAGCGCGTGAATCCGGTGCTGTACCAGGCCGACGAAATCGTCGAGACCTGGTCGCGCATCGCAGCACCCCTGCTGTGGGTCGAGGGCGCCGACACCGACGTGACGAAGTGGTGGGGCGACCGCTATCCGCGCAGCGTGTTCGAGGCGCGGCTGGCGCGCGTGCCGCAGGTCGAGCGCGAAACGCTGGCCGACTGCGGGCACATGCTGCACCACGACCAGCCCGAGGCGCTGGCCGCGCGTTTGCTCAGCTTCCTGCGCTGAGTTCAGCCCGGGACCAGCCAGCGCCGCTGTTGCGCGAGCTGGCTCAACTGGGCAAACGTCGTGCAGCGCTGCGCGCGCGCGGCCGGCCACAGTCGCAGCAGCAACTCGCCGGTGGCCAGCGTGTCCGCTGCAGCCTGGTGGCGCACTGCGCAGTCGATGCCGAAGTGTGCGAGCCAATCGTCCAGGGCCCGGCCGCCGACCTCGGGGTGCAAGGCGTCAGCCACCGGTTCCAAGTCGAGCCAGGGATTGGAGAAAGTGTGGCCGAGCGTGGACCTCACGGCGCGCCCGATCATGGCCTCGTCAAACGCGGCATGAAAGGCGATCAGCGGCGCGTCGCCCAGCCAGGCTTCGAACGCGCTGAGCGCCTGGGCCGGTGCAACGCCGGCGCGCTGCTCGCCCACACCGATGCCATGCAGCAGGATGTTGGCCTTGTCGGCCGGCGCGGCCTCCTGGCGCAACACGGCCTCGAAGCTGTCGCCCAGCGCGATGCGCGGTGTGGTCTCGCCGTCCAGCCGCAGCGCAATCGCCGCGATCGCCAGCAGGCGGTCGCGGCGCATGTCCAGGCCGCTGGTCTCGACATCGACAAGCACCCAGCGGCCGGCGTTGGCGGGCGCACCGCCAATCAGGCGCTGCAGCCAGCTCATCGGAGGTAGTCCAGCTCGATGCGCTGCTGCATGCTGCGCGCGACGCGCAGGCTCTCCTTGAGCATGCGGTGGTCGATGTCGTTGAGCGTGCCGACATCGATCATGTTGGGGCCCACGGCGCCGGCCCGTACCGCCGCATCATCCAGCGCGAGCTGCACCCGCAGGCGCAGCATCTGCAGGTATTCGAATCCCGTCACCCAGGCCTGCGCCTCGCGCGCGGGCACACCCATGGCAGCGGCGGCCGCATCGATGCGCTCGCGGGTGCCGGTGGCAGGCACGCCGTGGGCCAGCGCGAACAGCCGCGCCGCGTCGACATAGATCGCGGCACCGTGAAACTTCAGGTCCACCAGTTCGCGACCGTCCGCTGCCTTGGTGTCGATGCCGCCATGCCAGTTCAGGGCCGGGGCGTTGCGCAGCGCGTTCTCGGCCAGCTGCTTGAGGAATCGCGGCGTGCGCCCGCCGTGCAGCACCACGAACTCGCGCAACGGCTTGGCCAGCGTCATGTCGCCCGCCAGCGCACGCAGGTCGAAGTAGATGCTGGCCCTGAGCAGGTCTTCGGGCGCGCCGCGCTCGATCCAGTTCTCGAAGCGCGCCAGCCACTCGGCCTGCGTCAGGCAGCA
>JANOPR010000559.1:0-5565 GCA_031421955.1 Burkholderiales bacterium | reverse complement strand
TTCGTGCCAGCCTTGCGAGCTGGCTTCGAGCGTCTCGTAGTAGCTCTCTTTCGATCCGTCGAAAATCCGCTCCGGCTGCTCAGGCGACAACTTCCAATCCCCGCTTTTGTACGAGGTGCAGCAGCTTGAGGGCGGTGCCGGTCGGTTTCTTTTGACCGATCTCCCACTTCTGCACCGTGGACAGGCTGGTGTTCAGCAGGCGGGCAAAGACCGCCTGGCTGACCCGCGTGGTTTCACGGATGTGCTTGATTTGCTCGGGCTCCAGCGGCTCGACCGGCGGCAGGCACAGACGGTCGAACTCGCGCAGCGTGACCTGATCCATCACGCCCGCCTTGTGCAGCCCCTTGGCCGTCTCATGGACGGCATCAAGAATCGGTGATTTAGTCTTTCGCATTGCAATCCACCTTCATCAGTTCACCGGCACGTTGTGCCTTATCGAGCGCCTGCACCGTCAGTGACAGCAGGTGCGCCGCCAATTTCTTCAGAGCCTCGGCTTCGTCCTTATCGATGTTGCTGCGCTCGTTCTTCGGGAAGCCGAACACGAACACCCAGCGGTTGCCTTTGTTGGTGGCGACCAGCGTTCGAAAGCCGCCGCTCTTCCCGTGACCTGTCCGCGCGATCCGTTTCTTGAACAGGCCGCCGCCGAGGTCGGCGTCATACAGGCCTTCGGTCATTTCGCGGACTGCGGCGCAGAGGCTGGGCGTGGTCAGTCCTTGTTTGTGCGCCCAACGGTTGAACCATCGGGTCGTGTAGATCGCCATGCCTACGTCTCCTTCGAGTGAGTGTATAGCACTTAGTGCTATGACTCGCCAGCCGGTATCTTCACCAGGAAAGCCCGCCGGCCGCCCCCGCCCGCGTGAACGCCGGCCGGCCCAGCTCTATCCGCTGGCGCGGCCCGTGCCTGATGGTCACGGCCTGACGGTGACGACCCGAGCGCACAACCCGTGAGCGCCTGACAAGCGCCGCGCGATGACAGCGCAGTCGACAAAGGGCCCGGTGAGCATCGATGCGCGTGCGTTCCGTGTACTCACATCGCGGACCTTCGGCGCTTCGATCCCACTGTCTGCAATGCGGTACCACGTCGTCCGTCGACGCACGGCCGGCTCAACTTCCCAGGTATGTCCCGCCGTTGACATGCAGCACCTGCCCGGTGATGAAGCGGGCTTCGTCGCCGGCCAGGAAGCGCACCGACTGAGCCACTTCGCGGGCCGTGCCGCGCCGGCCGAGCAGCGCCTTGTGCGTGGCATGGTGCTTGGGCGCGGCCGACGCACTGCTGCTCTGGCGCACGGTGTCGATCAGGCCCGGCGCGACGCAGTTGACGGTGATGCCATGCGCGGCCAGGTCATGCGCCAGCGCGCGCGTCATGCCCACCAGGCCGGCCTTGGCCGTGACCACGTGCACGCGGTGGGCGGCACCGGTGTGCGCCGTCAACCCGCCGATGTTGATGATCGCGGCTTGCGTTGAGGCCTTCAGCAGCGGCAGCGCCGCCTGGGTGCAGAAGAAGGCGCCGTCGAGAATCACGCGCAAGGTGTCGTGCCAGTCGGCCACCGTCAGCTCGGCGAGTTCGGCCTCGCGGCGGACGGCGGCGTTGTTGACCAGCACGTCCAGGCGGCCCCAGGCCTGCGTCACGGCGTCGACCATGGCGCCGACCGCAGTGCGGTCGCCGACATCGGCCACGCACAGCAGCGCGCGGCCACCGCTCTGTTCGATCTCGTTGACGACCGCGCGGCCCTCGTCGACCGAAGCGCGCACATTGACGGCCACGGCGTGGCCGCTGGCCGCCAGGGCCAGCGCGATCTCGCGGCCGATGTTGCGGCCCGCGCCGGTCACGAGCGCCACAGGTTGATCGATCACGGGTCGGGTCCTCCGGTGCTGCCGCTCGTGTCGGCAAGGTCAGGCAAGCGAGCCACAGGCGCATCGAACAGCGCGGCGATGGCCGCGGCCAGCTGCTGCGCGTGCGCCTGCGGCAAGCCGCCATGCGCGCAATTGGCGTCGAACTTGTGCCGCAGGTCGGCGTCGGACAACGGGTGCCCGGCGCCGCCCTTGAAGAAGTCTTGCCGGTGCTCGTGCACCGTGCCGTCGTCCAGCGTCACGCGAAGGTGGCCGGTGAAGCGCTGCGGGTAGGGGTTGGCCGGGTCGATGACGTAGCGCACGCGCGAGGCGATGCGCCGCAACAGCGGGTCCTGCACCAGGAGGTCTGTGTACTCGGACAGGCCGGCGTTGTCGCGCACGATGGCCACTGCGATGGCGTAGGGGATGCTGAACTTGGCCGCGTAGGCGTTGGGCGGCGCGCTCTTGGCCGCCAGCGGCTCCCACAGCCGGTGCACGATTCCCTCGGCGGTTTCGCACTCGATCTGCGCGATGCGCAGCGGGTCGATACCGCGCTGCGCCCAGGCACGCGCGCAATCGATGAACGGATGCGCCATGGTTCCGCAGGCATAGGGCTTGAATGCGATCGTGGTCCAGATCCACTCGTTGCCGAAGCCGCTCAGCATGGCCTCGAAGTTGCCGTTCGCCGTATTGGCAAAGCCGTGAAAGAAGCCGTGCGCGCCCTCGAACACGGTGCGCGGGCCGTGGAACCCGGCCTGTGCCAGGCGCACCGCACGGTAGCCCGACTGCGCGGCCCAGCCCGGGTGCAGGCGCTTGGTCCAGGCGCCCTCGGCGAGGTACTCGATGATGCCGCCGGCGAAGCTGCCGGCGATGCCCAGGGCGTCGACGGTCTGGCGCTGCGGCAACCGCAGCACGGCGGCCAGGCCCGCCACGGCGCCCATCACCCCGAAGACGGCGGTCGGGTGAAAGCCGGCCTTGTGCACCTGGGTCGGCGCCACGGCGCACAGCCGGCACATGACTTCGACGCCGACCGCGATGCCGCGCAGCAGGTCGGTGCCTGAGAGCGCATGGCGCTCGGCCGCGGCCAGCAGCGCCGGCACGATCACCGCGCCGGCATGCACCGGGCCGCCCTCGTAGGTGTCGTCGAAATCCTCGCCATGCGCGGCGGTGCCGTTGACGAAGGCCGCGCCCTCTGCGCCGAGCGTACCGGCATGGCCGATCACGCTGCACGGGCCGGGCTGGTCGATCGAGGCCAGCGCTGCGCGCACGTAGGGTTCGCGGCGCGCCGCGACGCACAGGCCGGCGATGTCGAGCACCAGCCTGTGCGCGACCCCGCGCGCGAGTGGATCGGTCTCAGGCGCGCAGGTGGCGACGATGTGCGCCAACTTCTCGGCAACCGTGAGATCGTGTGGCGACTCAGGCCAGCGCCGGGCCGCTCCCAAGCGGCCTGAGCTCCCCTCGGGGGGCGCGAGCGCAGCGAGCTTGGGGTGGTCAGGCCTCAACGGTTTTCTCCTTCACACCCGCGAATTCCTTCCACAGCGAGTAGCTGGCCAGCAGCGCAGCCAGCACCAGCAGCGCCAGCGAGACCTTGTCGGTCAGGAAGATCATCGGGTCGCCGCTGGAGATCAGCAGGCTGCGCCGGTAGTTCGACTCGACCAGGTAACCCAGCACCAGGCCCAGCACCAGCGGCAGCACTGGCAGCTTCACGAGGCGCATCAAGTAGCCCACGACACCCACGCCGAGCACCAGCAGCAGCTCGAACAGGCTCTGGTGGATCGCGTACACGCCCGACATCACCAGCGCCAGGATGAAGGCGATCAGGTAGGGCTTGGGCCGGTTCACGAGCCAGATGCAGGGCGCCAGGATCACCAGCCCGATCAGCAGCATCGCTATGTTGGCGATGAGCAGCCCGCCGTACAGGCCATAGACCACCTCGGGCGCCTTGACGAACAGCATCGGCCCGGGCTGCAGGCCGTGGATCAGGAAGCCGCCGAGCAGGATCGCCGCCGAGTTCGAGCCCGGGATGCCCAGGCTGAGCAGCGGCACCAGCGCAGTCGACGTGACCACGTTGTTGGCGCACTCCGGCGCGGCGATGCCCTCGGGCGAGCCATGCCCGAATTCCTCGGGCCGACTCGACCAGCGCTTGGCTTCGGAGTACGACATGAAGGCGGCGATCGTGCCGCCGGCGCCCGGTGTCACGCCCTCGACCGTGCCGATGACGGCGCCGATGGCCTGCGGCTTGATCAGCCGCTTGCTCATGGCCCAGTTCGGCAGCTTCAATTTCGCTTCCGACTTGTTCGCCTTGGCCCACGCCGGCTCGGCGATCTGGACCAGCATCTCGGTCACGGCGAACAGGCCGACCATGATCAGGATCGGCTTGATGCCGCCCAGCAGATCGGCCGAGCCGAAGGTGAAGCGCGGCACGCCCGACACCGGGTCGCTGCCGATGAAGGCGATCATCAGCCCGAGCAGCGCGGCGATCAGGCCCTTGAGCAGCGAGCCGCCCGACAGGCTGGCGATCACGGACAGGCCCAGGATGCCGAGCGAGAAGTAGGCCGCCGGCGTGAAGGCCAGGGCGATCTTGGCCAGGCTTTCAGTGGCCAGTACCAGCACGGCCAGGCCGAACAGCCCGCCCCACAGGCCCGAGATCAGCGAGATGCCCAGGGCTTCGCCGGCGCGGCCCTGCTGGGCCATGGCGTAGCCGTCGGTGACGGTGGCCGCGGCCGAGTTGGTGCCCGGCGTGCGGATCAGGATCGCCGGAATCGAGCCGCCGTACTCGGCGCCGACATAGACGCTGGCCAACAGCACGAGGGCGGTGGTCGGGTCCATGCCGATGGTCAGCGGCAGCAGCAGGGCCATCGCGATCGACGGCGAGATGCCCGGCAGCGCGCCGCCGAAGATGCCCCACAGCACGCCGGCGAAGGCGGCCAGCACGATCCAGCCCGAGGACATGTTGGCGGCGGCTTGCAGCACGGCGTCCATGGCGTCAGCCGAACAGCGTGCCGACGGGCATGCGCACCTTCAAGGTCAGGTCGAAGACGGCCCACAGGGCCACGCCCGACAGCGCGGTGCACAGCGCCAAGGGCACGCGGGCTCGCGCGCCGCCCAGCAGCGCCGCGGCCAGCACCAGCAGGCTGACCGAAACGATGTAGCCCAGCAGCGGCAGCAGCAGCGCATAGGCCAGCAGCACCAGCACCAGCAGAGCGCTGGGTCGCACGCGCCGCCACGGCGCCGCCGGCGTAGGCGCCTCGGCGACGGGTCGCTGCGATCTGTGCGCAAACCAGGCCTTGACCAGCAGCGCCAGCGAGGCCAGCAGCAGCAAGATGCCCGCGGCCTGCGGCACGCCGCCGGCGCCGACATCGTCGGCCAGCAGGCTGTCTTCGATACTGCGCGCCGAGACGATGTAGAGCAGTGCGAAGACGCCGACGACGGCGCCGAGCAGGCCGTCGCGCTGTGCGTCGCTCACTTGATGATGCCCAGGTCCTTGAGCGAGGCGGTCACTTCGACCGCGAACTCGGCGGTGAAGCGGCGCGCTTCTGCGCGACCCATCACCATCGGGATCAGATGCTCCTTGGTGTACTGCGCCTTGTACTCGGGCGAGGCCAGGGCCTTGCGCAGCGCGTCTTCCCAGGCCTTGGCGATGTCGTCGGACAGACCCTTCGGGCCGGCCAGGCCGCGGAACTTCGTGACCACCACGTTGAAGCCCTGCTCCTTGGCGGTGGGCAGGCTCTCCAG
>JANOPR010000558.1:0-2906 GCA_031421955.1 Burkholderiales bacterium | reverse complement strand
AACCCCGCCAGCTCGCGCGCCACGGCCACCACCGCCTTGGTCTTCATCACCCGCCGTGCCACAAGGCGTTTGAACTTCGCGTTCAGCCGCAGTTGCGCCTTCCAAGCGATATCGGTGACGGCCTTGGGCAAATCGTCCTGCCGCTTGGCGATGATCGGCGTGACGCGCGCGCTGTGCTGGTAGTGCCAGGCCACCTCGACCAACATGCGCCGCGCCGCGCTGTTGCCGGCCTTGGTGATGCTGCCCTGGCGTCGCTTGGGCCCCGAGGAGTGTTCGCCCGGCACCAAGCCGACGTAGGCCATCAGCTGGCGCGGCGACTCGAAGCGCACGAAGTCCTGCAGCTCGGCCACCAGCGTCATCGCCGCCACGAGTTGCACGCCGCGCAGGCCTTGGAGCGCCTGCACCAAGGGCCGCAGACCCCACTCGGCCAGCGCATCACGCATCGCCTGCTCGAGCCGCGTGATGCGCGCCGTGGCCTCGGTGATTGCGTGCAGATACTCCTGGAACCCGATCTGCTGCGCGGCGTGTTGCATCTTCAGCGTGGCCAGCCAGCGCAGGTGCGCCGCGGTCCAGGCGCTCTTGCCGGTGTACGTGATGCCGTTGCGCAGCAGTAGGGCCTTGAGGCGGTGGCGTGCGTTGCGGCATTCGCGCACCGCGTCCTCGCGCGCACGCACCAGATCGCGCACGGCCTCGTCGGCCATATCGGGCACGCGCACGGCCGTGAGTTCACCGGCACGCGCCAAGCGTGCCAGCAGGATCGCGTCACGGCGGTCGGTTTTGACCCGGTCGCCCGAGCGCTTGGGGATCGATGAGGGCGCGACGACATCGCAAATCAGTCCCTGCGCGCTCAGGTGGCGCCAGACGACGAAGCCGCAGGGCCCGGCCTCATACACGATGTGCAGCGGATGCCCGCGGCTGATGAGCTTGCGCAGCGCCTTGTCCAGCGTGGCCAAATCGCCGCCGATGCTGTCCACATGGCGCACCTCGCCCTCGCGGCCGGCTTCGGCCACGGCGATGTTGATGCTGTCCAAGTGCGGAGTTCAGGCCGACGTACACGCTGCTGGTGATAGATTTACCCGTGGCCCGTCTCCTCGCAAGCTGCAAACGACCCGGCCGACCATCGGCCCGGTGCATTGGTGTAGCTCGGCAGGCCCTGGGCCTGCAACCCACGCCGTTGCAGGGGGCGGGCCGCCCTTGCTCACGAAGCCATCTTGTCTAGAGCGCACAGGAGACGTCGTGCCTGAACCTCCCGCAAATACCAAGGGCGACGTGGCGCACGCACTCGCAAAGGCTGGCCTCTCTCTCATTCCCTATGCCGGTGGCCCGGCCGTGGAGCTGTTCCAACTCCTTGTTCAGCCGCCACTTGAGAAGCGTCGGTCAGAGTGGATGCAGGCCGTTGGCGAGAAGCTACAGCAGCTTGAAGACCGGGGTCTGAAGCTTGCCGACCTCCAGACGAACGAGCAGTTCATCTCTGCCGTCATGCACGCCACGCAAGCTGCAATGCGTACGCATGTCGCTGCCAAGCGGGAAGCCCTGCGCAATGCAATTCTCAATGTCGCAACCGGTCAGGCTCCTGACGAAACGGTGCAGCATCTGTTGCTCTCGTTCGTCGACGACCTTACCGAAATGCACCTCCGTATTCTGAGGGTCTTCCACCAGCCGGCTCCGCCAGAAGGGTTGAGCATGGGCGGCCTAAGTACGATTCTCGAGCACTGCATTCCGGATCTGCGGAACAGGCGAGACATCTACGATCAACTCTGGAAAGACCTCTACTCGCGAGGGCTGGTCAACAGCGAAGGCCTTCACGTCACCATGTCAGGGTCTGGCCTCGCCGCTCGCAGGACCACTGGCCTCGGCGAGGCCCTCCTTCAGTTCATCGCCGAGCCCAATGCGCTCTAACAAGGTGCTGCTGTTCGACCAGGGCACGCCAGCACCGCTTCGGCGAGCGCTGGTGGGGCACTCGGTCGAGACGGCCTACGAGCGCGGTTGGTCCAGCCTGTAGAACGGCGAGCTCATCGCCGCCGCAGAGTCGGCGGGATTTGACGTGTTCGTCACCACCGACAAGAACCTCAAATACCAGCAGAACTTGGCGACGCGCACGCTCTTCATCGTGGTGCTGCTCACCACCAGTTGGCCGCGAATCCAGCGTTCACTGCCAGCGGTTCTCGCCGCTGTCGCGAGTGCCGTGGCGCGTGGCTATGTCGAGGTCCGCATCGAGTGACGGGACCGTGCGTGGCGTCGGGGCCGCGCTGCGCAGGGAATGAGCCGTCTGCTGCATCCAAGCGCGCATGGGCCGCGGGCCGAGCCGTCAATCCAACGTCACTTCCCCATGCACCGCCCCCGCCCGATCCGCCTGCGCGCTCAGGCCCACGCGCGTGCCCTTGGGCGCGCGCACAACCCAATCCGCGACAGCCCGGTCGGCGGTGACATCGCGGCTGGGCAGGAAGGCGAGTTGGCTGGTCTTGGGTGCGTGGCCTTCGAGTTGCGGGCCTTCGATGCGGTGCCTGCCGTTGACCAGCGAGACCTCGGGGCTTTCGGGCAGGTGGATTTCGAAGACCACGCCGCGCACGGTTTTGCGATCGAGTGCGCGCTGCGTCACATAGGCCGGCAGCCAGCCGGTGTTGGCGACGGCGAAGCGGATGCGCCAGGTGTCGGGGCCCAGCGCACGCACTTCGGTGCGCAGCACCTCGAGCTTGGGCAGCGAGAGCGCCACCTGCGTCAGCCAGGCCGGGAAGCGCGCGGCTTCGCGTTCGCGCAGGTGCGGTGGCGGGTTGCGCCAGAAGTTCATCTTGTCCCAGCCGCCGATTTCCACGGCGCCGAGTTGCGGGTGCATGAAGGGCTGCCAGTTGACGTAGGCGAGGCCGGCGCATTGCTCGTCGCTCCACTTCAGCAGCTTCAGGTCGTCA
>JANOPR010000557.1:0-1579 GCA_031421955.1 Burkholderiales bacterium | reverse complement strand
GCGGCGTTCGGCGAGCGAAAACGAGGGGCCTTCGCCGGTCGTGCCGAAGGGCGTGACGCCGCCGCAGCCGGCGGTGAGCAGGGCCTTGGCGTGGGCGGCGAAGCGCACGTGGTCGATCGCGCCGTCGGCGCGCAGAGGCGTCATGAGGGCGGGCCAGATGCCCGGCAGCCCGGGGGCGTTCATGGGCGAGCTTCCTTGGTTGCGGCGGAGGGCGGCAGCGGCGGCCGGGGCAGGCCGAGCACGCGCCGGTGCGCGCTCTCGATGTGGTGGGCCAGGCGGGCGGCCACCTGCGGCCCATCGCGGCGCTTCAGGGCGTCGATGAACCACAGGTGTTCTTCCATCGCCGGCAGCAGGGCGTCTTCGGACAGCATCGCCCGCTCGAGCCGGATCAGGCGCACGCGCAGGCTGTTGACGCGGTACATCTCCGAGATCAGCGAATTGCCCAGCGCATCGATCATCAGGTCGTGCAGGCCCCAGTCGACCGTCTGGGCGTCGGCCAGCAAGGCGGCGTCGATCGGGCCCTGGGTCGCGCGTTCGACGATGCGCCGGTGCGCGTCCTCGATCGCGGCCAGGTCGGCGCTAGAGACCGTGGCGCAGAAACGCAGCGCCGCCTCGCGCTCGAGCACCAGCCGCAGCTGGAAGGCGTTGGTGATCAGCGCCAGGTCGACATGTGCGATCTGCAGCCCGCGCTGCGGCACCGTGCGCAGCAGGCCCTCGGCCTCCAGGCGCGGGATCAGCTCGCGCACGGCGCCCAGCGGCATGCCGAGCAATTGCACCAGCTCGCGCTGCGAAATGAACTGCCCGGGGTGGACATTGGCTTCGAGGATCTGCTGGCGAAAGCTCTCGTAGGCGCGAGCGCGCAGGCTGATGCCGGGCGTCACCAGGGTCATGCCTTGGCCTCGTGCAACACACCGTTGCGCAGGAGCACGTTGCCGTACGTGCGGGTCTCGCCGCAGGCCAGGATCGCGAAGGCCGGCGGCGCGACGGCGGCGTCGGGTGTCAGCGGGGCGGGAATGTGCTTGAGCATCTTGGACGGGTTTGCAGAAAGGGCGGGTTCTTCCGCATCTACATGCTGACATGTTAGTCATAACATACTAATCATTCACTGGTGCAAACCCTCGCCATGACGACCGCGCCGTCCCCTCTCTGGCTGTTTCCGCCTTGCGCCGGCAGTGGCGCCCGCCTCGGCCTGGGCGGCGCGCCGCTGGGCAATCTGTTCGCGCGCGTCGAAGATGCCGACGCCCGTGCGCTGCTCGACGCCGCGTGGGCCGGCGGCTGCCGCAGCTTCGACAGCGCGCCGCACTACGGCCACGGCCTGTCGGAACGCCGCCTCGGCGATGCGCTGCGCGCCCACGAGCGCGAGGAGTTCGTGCTGTCGAGCAAGGTCGGCCGCCTGCTCGTCGCCGACTGCGCCGCGCCGCTCGACCAGCACGGCTATGTCGGCATCCTGCCCTTCCGCCAACACTGGGACTTCAGCGCGTGCGCCATGCGCCGCAGCCTCGAGGACAGCCTGCAGCGCCTGGGCCTGGCGCGCCTGGACGTGCTGTTCGTCCACGACTGCGACGCGGCCAGCCACGGC
>JANOPR010000556.1:0-11929 GCA_031421955.1 Burkholderiales bacterium | reverse complement strand
CAGCAGCTTGATCCATATGCCGATCAGCGGCAGGTTCAGGATGATCAGCATCGCGTTGCCGACCCACATCGAGGCGATCAAGCCCCAGAACAACTCGGGGTTGCTCGTCATCACCTGCGGGCCGGGCTGGATGCCCTTGATCGTCATCGCACCGACCATCAGCGCCATCACCGCGTTGGGCGGAATGCCCAGCGTGAGCATCGGGATGAACGAAGTTTGCGCGCCGGCGTTGTTGGCCGATTCGGGCCCGGCCACGCCGCGGATGTTGCCCTGGCCGAACGGCACTTCGCCCGGGCGCATGGGGATCTTCTTTTCCAGCGTGTAAGCCGCAAACGACGACAGCAGCGCCCCGCCGCCGGGCAAGACGCCGAGGATCGAACCCAGCGCCGTGCCGCGCAGGATCGCAGGGAACGCGTCCTTGAAGTCCTGCTTGGTCGGCCACAGGCCCTTGACGTCCTTGGTGAAGACTTCGCGGTGCTCGGCCGGCTTGCCCAGGTTGGCGATGATCTCGCCGAAGCCGAACACGCCCATGGCGATGGCGACGAAGCCGATGCCGTCGGTCAACTCGGGGATGTCGAAGGAGAAACGCGGCACACCGGAGATCACATCGGTATTGATCTGGCCCAGCGAGAGGCCGAGCAGGATCATGGCGATGGCCTTGATCAGCGATCCCGACGCCAGCACGACCGCGCCGATCAGGCCCAGCACCATCAGCGAGAAGTATTCGGCCGGACCGAACTTGAAGGCCAGTTCCGTCAAGGGTGGTGCGAACGCGGCGATGACGATGGTGCCGACGCAGCCGGCGAAGAACGATCCCAGCCCAGCGGCTGCCAAGGCCGGACCGGCACGGCCCTTGCGCGCCATCTGGTAGCCGTCGATCGCGGTCACCACCGAACTCGACTCGCCGGGCACATTGATCAGGATCGCGGTGGTCGAGCCGCCGTATTGCGCACCGTAGTAGATGCCGGCCAGCATGATCAGCGCCGGCGTGGCATCCAGGGCGTAGATGCTGGGCAGCAGCATGGCCATCGTGGCCACCGGGCCCAGGCCCGGCAGCACGCCGATCAGCGTGCCGAGCAGCACGCCGCCAAAGGCATAGGCCAGGTTGATCCAGGTGAACGCGACCCCGAAGCCGAGCGCAAGGTTGTTGAGTAATTCCATCGCTGCGCCCTCAGTTGCCGATGAAGGCGGGATAGAGCGGGATGATCAGATTCAATCCCTTGATGAAGATCAGCCAGCTGCCCACCGTCAGCACGACCGCACTGATGATCGCATCCTTCCAGTGGAACTCGTCACTGGCCGATGCCGCACCGATCACGAGCAACGGCAGCGCGATGAACAGGCCCAGGTGCGGCAAGGTCCAGCCAAATACAGCGACTGCGCCGACGATGACGCCCAGGGGCTTCCAGGCCCAGGCGCCGATCGGGTCACCGCCTTCGCTCTCGATCGTCAGCGCCTTGAACAGCTCCAGCACACCCAGCAGCGCGAGCAGCACACCCAGGCCGAAGGGGAAGTAGGCGGGGCCGGGCCGCGCCGAGCTGCCGAAGTTGTAGTTGGCCGCGGCACCCCACGCGAAGGCAATGCCGACAACGAGGAACATCATGCCGGCCCAGAAATCGCGTTCGCTCTTGATCTTCATTTTGCTGTGGCTCCCCGGCCGAGGCCGCGTCGAGGCATTCTAGGCAGCCCCTGCCTGGCGGCAGGCTGTGGTTTCCACGTAAGGTCGCGCTGCGTCATTGGGGCTTGAACTGCCACGCAGGCGTGGTGCGCAACACCTCTTCGAGCGTCGTCACGCCCTCGGCCACCTTCATTGCGCCCGACGCGCGCAAGGGGTACATGCCGTCGGCGACAGCCTGACGGCGCAGACCGTCCTCGTCCATGACCGGATGAATATGCGCACGCGCCGCCTCGGTCATGGTCATCATTTCGTACAGGCCGGCACGGCCGCGGTAACCGGTCATGCGGCACTCCAGGCACCCCACGGGTTTGTACACCCGCGGCGCGCCCTTGAGCTTCCACGGCGCGATGGCCGCGTCGAGCGTGGCCGCGCCCGCGCTCTCGTCGCGCTCCTTGCACGCCGCGCACAGCGTGCGCGCCAGACGCTGCGCCAGAACGCCGATCACGGTGGCCGAGATCAGGTACGGCGGCACGCCCAGGTCGGCCAGGCGCGTGATCGCCGCCGCAGCGTCATTGGTGTGCAGGGTGCTGAACACCAGATGGCCGGTCAGCGCGGCCTGGATCGCCATCTCGGCGGTGGCCAGGTCACGGATCTCGCCGACCATGATGATGTCGGGGTCCTGGCGCATCAGCGCGCGCAGCCCTTCGGCAAATCCGAGGTCGATCGCCGCATGCACCTGGGTCTGGTTGAACGAGGTCTCGATCATCTCGATCGGGTCCTCGACCGTGCAGACGTTGACCTCTTCCGTGGCAAGGCGCTTCAAGGTCGCATAAAGCGTGGTCGTCTTGCCGCTGCCGGTGGGGCCAGTGACGAGGATGATGCCGTGCGGGCGCGCCGTCAGCTCGGCCCAGCGCTCGGCGTCGCGCGCGCCAAAGCCCAGCGCCTCGACACCCTTGACCACCGTGTCCGGGTCGAAGATGCGCATCACCATCTTTTCGCCGAACGCCGTGGGCAGCGTGGCCAGGCGCATTTCGACTTCACCGCCGGGGCTGCCGTCGGCGTTGGCCGGGCGCACGGTCTTGATGCGGCCGTCGAGCGGCCGGCGCTTCTCGACCACGTCCATGCGACCGAGCAGCTTGATGCGCGCGACCATGGCGTTCATCACCGTGATCGGCACCTGGTACACGGTGTGCAGCACGCCGTCGATGCGAAAACGGATCACGCCCATCTCGCGCCGCGGCTCGAGATGGATGTCCGAGGCGCGCTGATCAAAAGCGTACTGCCACAACCAGTCGACCACCTGCACGACACCCTGGTCGTTGGCATCGAGCTGCTTGTTGCTCTTGCCCATCTCGACCAGCTGCTCGAAGCTGGCCAGTGCGGTGGTCTCACCGCGCTTGGCGGCGGCGCGCACCGAGCGCGCCAGCGTGTAGAACTCGGTCGTGTAGCGCTGCACCTCGCTCGGATGCGCCAGCACCAGGCGCAGGCGCTTCTTGGTGTGCGCCTCGATCTCGGCCACCCAGCCGACGTCCAGCGGCTCGCAGGTGGCCACGGTCACGTCGGTGAGGCCGACCGCCACCGGCAGCGCGCGGCGCATCTCGGCGTAGTGGATCGACATCACGTCGGCCACGCGCGCCACGTCGACCTTGAGCGGGTCGATGCGCAGGTAGGGCATGTTCAGGCGGCCGGCCAGCCACTCGGTCAGCGCCTCGGTATCCAGGGCGCGGCCATTGCGCGCATCGGTCAGGTTGGCGCCGCCCAGGCGGATCAGCGGGTGCTGACTCGACGCGCCGGCACCGAAGCGCGCGCCAATGAGACTGGCGTCCTCCGCACCGATCAGCCCGTCCTGGCGCAGCCATTGCAGCAGCGGGCGCCAGTCGAGGCGGCCTTTGGTCAGGGTGGGCGTCGAGCTCATCGGGTGGTCTCCGTGCGGCGCACTGCGGCGGTTGCGAATGAGAGGCGGCGCGGCGCGGTCATCAGGAAACCTCCATGCTTCGCAGTTCGGTATTCGCCTTGGGGCGGCCCGGCGTGCTCATGGCCTTGCGCCGGGCTGCAGGAACTCTGGCAAGGGCCTGACCATGCGCAACCACTTGCGCGCGGGCAGGCCGTACAGACGCTCGATGGTAGCGGCCCGCGCGGCCAGCACCTCCCGGCCGGGCACGGCCACCCCGCGCGCGGCCACCACCACCGTATTGCCCTCGCGCGTGGGTCGCAGGCACCAGACCTGGTCGCGGCCGAACGCAGCGGCGATGCGCGCGGCGCTGTGCTCGAAACTGGCCGCGCGACCGAACAGGTTGACGCTCATCAGCCCGCCATGGCCCAGCACCTCACGGCAGGCGGCGTAGAAGGCGTGGCTGTCGAGCACCGGTGCGGCGGCCTCCTGGTCGTACAGGTCGACATTGAGCACCTGCGCGGTCTGCAGGTGGGCCGCTTCGCCGACCCACTGCGCCGCGTCGGCCTGGAGCACGCTCAGGCGCGCGCCGTCGGCCGGCAGGCGAAAGGCCTGCCGGCAGGCGGCGATGACGGCCGGGTTCAGCTCGACGGCGGTGACGCGGTCCATGTGCAGCACCTGGTGGCAAAAACGCGTGATCGACCCCGCGCCCAGGCCGAGCTGCACGGCATGGCCCGCGGTCACGTCGACGCTGTCGCGCCACAGCATCCAGGCCATCATGCGCTGCACGTATTCGAGCACGATCACGCGCGGCTGGCGCACCAGCATCGCGCCCTGCACCCAGGGCGTGTCGCCAAGATGCAGGGTGCGCAGACCGTCGCCTTCGGCGACCGTCGCCGTCGGCAGCTCGGTCCTCATCCGGCGGCCGCAGCCAGCAACGGCGACATGCGTGGCAAGGCGGCAACGACGTTGGCCGCCGTGCGCGCGGCGGTCTCCTGGATCGACCAGCCGCGCAGCGCAGCCAGGGTTTGCGCGATGCGCGGCAGCTCGGCTGGCTCGTTGCGGCTGGCCGGCTGCTGTTCGCGGTCGCCCGCCTTGACGTAGAGCCACTGCGGCGGGATGTCGGGCGCATCGGTCTCGAGCACCGGCACGTCGGCCGGCAGCGTGGCCGCGAGGTGGCGGATCTGCAACGCACGCTCGAAAGTCATCGCGCCGCCAAAGCCGAGCTTGAAGCCGCGCTCGGCAAACTGCTGCGCTTGCGCGTCGCTGCCGTTGAAGGCGTGGGCGACGCCACCTCCCACCTCGGTGCGGCGCAGGTGCTTGAGCAAGGCGTCGGCCGAACGCCGCACATGCAGGATCACCGGCAGGCCATGCTGGCGGGCGAGCTTCAATTGCGCGGCATAGAAGCGCTCCTGCTTGGCGCGGTCCCGCGCCAGCGCCCGCTCGCGCTCGGGTCCGGCCACGGGCACGAAGTGATCCAGGCCGATCTCGCCGACGGCCACCAGGCGCGGATCGCCGCGGTAGGCCGCCAGGGCGTCGGCCAGGTGCTCGAGGTCGGCGTCGGCGGCACCCTCCACATGCAGGGGGTGGATCCCCAGCGCATAGGCCAGGCCATGCCGCCTGGCCAGGTGGCGGACAGCGTCAATGGACGCCACGTCAACGGCTGGCCGCCCCAGCATCGCGACCCCCGCGGCGCGGGCGCGCACCAGCACCGCGTCGCGGTCGGCTTCGAACTCAGGCGCGTCGAGGTGGCAATGGCTGTCGATCCAGGACATCACAACAATGATCCCATGCCGCGCACGAAGGGCCACGGCGTGATACTGTTTTGACCTCTTCGACCGCCTTTGCCGGAGACCTCCATGAGGCGAACCCCGCTGTACAGCGCATCGACCCCGCGCAGCCTGCCTGCAGCCAAGGCGGTTGCGCCCGTGGCGGCCACGCCGGCGACCGCTGCAGCCAGTGCGGTACGCGTGCCGCGTCGACGCGCGTGGCTCGCCGCCAGCGCGGCGGCATTGGTCGGCGCCACGCTGGCGGCGCTGCTGATGTTGCGCTTTGGCCCCCCGGGCGGGCGCGTGCTGACGCAGGACGACATCGACCGTGCGGTGCTGCACACCTTGAACACGAAGTCGCTGCCCTCGCCCGCGGCCAAGGCCTTCGATGCGGTGCGCGGCTCGGTGGTCAAGGTCATCGGCATCTCCGAGTCGAAGGCGCCCGCGGACAAGGATGCCAAGGACGCGGGCAAGGGCAAGGACGCCGCCCCCGACGCCAAGAAGGGCAAGGACAGCAAGGACGGCAAAGACGGAAAGGACGCCCAGCGCGCAAAGCCCAAGGTCGAGCGTGACGGCAACGAGACCGAGTCCGAGGAGCGCGGCGTCGGCACCGGGGTCGTGATCCTGGACAACGGCACCATCCTGACCAACCTGCATGTGGTCTTCGGCGCCAAGCGCATCAAGGTGATCTTTGCCGACGGCCTGGAGGCCGATGCCGACGTGATCGCGCTGCGGCCAGAACACGACCTGGCTGTGCTGCGCGCGCGCAAGATTCCCGACGATTTGAAGGCCGCCACGATGCGCAGCACGCACGACCTGAAGCCGGGCGACCGCGTCACCGCCATCGGCTTCCCGTTCGGCATCGGGCCCTCGGTGTCGCACGGCGTGGTCTCGGGCCTGAAGCGCGAATTCCGCTCGCCCGAGGGGCAGCGCATCCTGACCAACCTGATCCAGTTCGACGCCGCTGCCAACCCGGGCAATTCGGGCGGGCCGCTGGTCACGGACGATGGCGAAGTCGTCGGCATCGTGACCGCGATCTACAACCCGACCGAAGAACGCTTCTTCGTCGGCATCGGCTTTGCCGTGCCGATCGAGAACGCGGCGCAGGCTGCGGGCATGCCGCCGTTCTAAGCCGCCGCCCCATCACGGACTCAGACGCAACCGACGAGGAACCATCGACATGTCAGATCGCATCACCGCCGAAGCCTCCGCCACGCTGATGGAGCAGCTGCTCTACGAGGTCAAGCGCGTCGTCGTCGGCCAGGACCGATTTCTGGAGCGCGTGCTGGTGGCCATGCTGGCCCAGGGCCACCTGCTGGTCGAAGGCGTGCCGGGCCTGGCCAAGACCCTGACCGTGAAGACCCTGGCGCGCACGCTGTCGGGCCAGTTCAAGCGCATCCAGTTCACGCCTGACCTGGTGCCGGCCGATCTGGTGGGCACGCGCATCTACAACCAGAAGACAGGCGAGTTCGGCACCTCACTGGGGCCGGTGTTCACCAACCTGCTGCTGGCCGACGAGAACAACCGCGCCCCGGCCAAGGTGCAGAGCGCCTTGCTCGAAGTGATGCAGGAGCGGCAGGTCACGATCGCCGGGCAGACCCACCATGTGCCTGCGCCCTTCCTCGTGATGGCCACGCAGAACCCGATCGAGACCGAAGGCACCTACCCGCTGCCCGAGGCCCAGGTCGACCGTTTCATGATGAAGGTGCTGGTCGGCTACCCGACCGAGGACGAGGAGTTCGTGATCGTCGAGCGCGTCACGGGCGCGGCCATCGAGGTGGCCGCGGTGGCCACGCCCGAGCAGCTGATGCAGCTGCAGCGCGAATGCCGCAACGCCTACGTCGACCCGGCCCTGATCACGTACGCCGTCAGGCTGGTGGCGGCCACGCGCGAGCCGTCCAAGGCCGGCCTGAAGGACCTGGCCAAGTACGTGGCCTTCGGCGCCAGCCCGCGCGCCACCATCTGCCTGATCGAGGGCGCGCGCGCGCTGGCCTTCCTGCGCGGTCGGACCTATGTGCTGCCCGAGGACCTGCTCGACCTCACCGGCGACGTGCTGCGGCACCGCATCTCGCTGACCTACGAGGCATTGGCCGACGGTGTCACGGCCGACGCCCTGGTCGAGCGCATCGTCAAGGCCCTTCCCGCGCCCGCGCGGCCGCTGGCCCATGTCCAGGCCACGAGGCAAGATGAACGCGCCGCAGCCAACGGCTGATCCCGTCGCCGACAACGCGCCCAGCGCGCAGGCCCTGCTGCAGCGCCTGGAGTGGACCGTGCTCAAGCGCCTGGACGGCGCGCTGCAGGGCGACTACCGCACCCTGTTTCGCGGCCATGGCGTCGACCTGGCCGACCTGCGCGAGTACCAGCCGCATGACGATGTGCGGCACATCGACTGGAACGTCACTGCGCGCACCAACACGCTGCACGTGCGCCAGTTCATCGAAGACCGCGAGCTGTGCGCCTGGTTCCTGCTCGACCTCAGCCCCTCGGTCGACTTCGGCTCACGGCAAAGGAAGCGCAGCGTCTCCGAGGCCTTTGTCGCAGTGATCGCCAGCCTGGTGCTGCGCCATGGCAACCGCGCCGGCGCCGTGTTCTACGGCAACGCGGTCGACACCGTGCTGCCGGCCCGAAGCGGGCGCCGCCATGTACTGCAGCTGATGCAGCGCATGCGCTCGCGCCCACTGGCGCTGCCCGCTGGCGCCACGCGCCTGGCCGACCTGATCGAACGCGCGCGGCCCACGCTGCGCCAGCGCGCCTGCGTCTTCGTGGTCTCGGACTTCATCAGCGAGGCCGGCTGGGAGGCGCCCCTGGCGCGCCTGGCCGAGCGCCATGACGTGGTGGCCGTGCGCCTGTTCGACCCGCTCGAAATGGCGATGCCCGACCTGGGCCTGGTGCTGCTGCAGGACAGCGAAACCGGCGAACAGATCTTTGTCGACACCGGACAGCGCGGTTTTCGCGAGCGCTTCGCCGAAGTCGCCGAACGCCGCGAGGCCGCCCTGCGCGAGGCGCTGGCGCGCGCCGGCGTGGATACCCTCGAGCTGTCGACCGAGGCCGAGCTCGGCGACTCGATCCTGCGTTTCGTCGACGCCCGCCGCCAGCGCGCCCGCATGGGCGCCGGTGCGATGCCACTTGCACGGAGGCAACGATGAGCTTTATCTGGCAAGAAGCGCTGTGGGCGCTGCTGTTGCTGCCGCTGTTGGTGCTGGCCTATGTCTGGCTGCTGCGGCGGCGCAAGAAGTCGGCCGTGACGTGGGCCAGTCTGGGCATCGTCAAGGAAGCCCTGGGCGCGCAACGCGCCTGGCGCCGCCATGTACCCCCGGCGCTGCTGCTGCTGGCCCTGGCCGCGCTGCTGCTGGCCACGGCGCGGCCCACCGCCGTGATCACGCTGCCGCTGGTCGAGCAGACCGTGATCCTGGCCATGGACGTGTCGGGGTCGATGCGCGCGATGGACGTCGAACCCAACCGCCTGGTGGCCTCGCAGAACGCAGCCAAGGCCTTCATCGCCGAGTTGCCGCGCTCGGTGCGCGTGGGGGTGGTGTCGTTCGCCGGCACGGCAGCGATCGTCCAGCCACCCACGCTCAGCCGCGAAGACGTGGTCGCCGCCATCGACCGCTTCCAGCTCCAGCGCGGCACGGCCATCGGCAGCGGCATCGTCCTGTCGCTGGCCACGATCTTCCCGAATGCCGGTATCGACTTGTCGCAGATCACCGGCCAGCGGATGATGCCCAAGGCCCTGGGCGAGAAGGCACCCGAGAAGGACTTCACCCCGGTCGAACCCGGCAGCTACAACTCGGCGGCGATCATTCTGCTCACCGACGGCCAGCGCACCACCGGTCCGGACTCGATGGACGCCGCACGCATGGCCGCCGACCGCGGCATCAAGGTCTACACCGTGGGCGTGGGCACGAAAGACGGCGACACCATCGGCTTCGAGGGTTGGTCGATGCGCGTGCGCCTGGATGAAGAGACCTTGAAGCAGGTGGCCATGGCCACCCGCGCCGAGTACTTCTACGCCGGCACCGCCACCGACCTGAAGAAGGTCTACCAGTCCCTGGGCTCGCGGTTGACGGCGCAGAAGAAGGAAACCGAGATCGCCGCACTCTTCGCGGCCCTGGGCGCCCTGCTCGCGCTGGCCGCCGCCACGCTGTCGCTGTGGTGGTTCGGCCGCGTGGCTTGACGACGTGACGGCCGCCGAAGCGTTGCCGCAGCGGCCCCGCACAGCCTGACATGGCCCCGCCGGACCTGCTCTGGCTCGACAACGACGCTTCGCAATTTCCGCCGACCGCCCTGGCCCTCGGCGCCGACAGCGACGCGCCGGGCCTGCTCGCCGCTGGCGGGCGTATCAGCGTGCCACATCTGGAGCGTGCCTATCGCCACGGCATCTTTCCCTGGTACAGCGACGGCCAGCCCGTCCTGTGGTGGGCGCCCGACCCGCGCATGGTGCTGCCGGTGGCCGAATTCAAGCTCAGCCGCTCGCTGCGCAAGACCGTGGCCCGCTTCGCCCGCGCGCCGGGCTGCGAGCTGCGCATCGACAGTGCGTTTGACCGCGTGATCGCCGCCTGCGCCGGGACGTTGCGCGAGGGCCAGCGCGGCACCTGGATCATGCCCGCGCTGCAGCAGGCCTACGCCACGTGGCACCGCGCCGGCGCAGTGCACAGCGTTGAAACCTGGATCGACGGCCGGCTGGTCGGCGGCCTGTACGGCGTGGGCATCGGGCGCATGTTCTTTGGTGAATCGATGTTCTCGCACGTCACCGATGCATCCAAGATCGCGCTGGCCGGCCTGGTGGCGTTTTGCCGCGCCCACGGCATCAGCTTGATCGACTGCCAGCAGAACACGCAGCATCTGGCGTCGCTGGGCGCGCGGGAGATTTCGCGCGACGATTTCGAGGGCCATCTGGCCCTCACCCTGGGGGCCCAGGAGCCTGCGCGCTGGACCTATGATCCGGCGCATTGGGCCCTGCTTGGGCTCGACGCCCGAACCGAGGTTGGCCCCGCGTGACCGCGCCCAAGGAACTTCCCCTCGCGTCGCTGCAGTTCTATGCGACGGCGCCCTACCCCTGCAGCTACCTGCCCGGCCGGCAGGCCCGCTCGCAGGTGGCCACGCCCAGCCACCTGATCCACGCCGACGCCTATTCGGACCTGGTCGCTGCCGGTTTCCGGCGCAGCGGCATGTTTACTTACCGTCCGCATTGCGACGGCTGCCGCGCCTGCCAGCCGCTGCGCGTGCCCGTGGCGCAGTTCGCGCCCTCGCGCAGCCAGCGCCGCGCCTGGGCCGCGCACAAACATCTGGTGGCGCGCGTGCTGCGCCTGGGTTTCCTGCCCGAGCACTACCAGCTCTACCTGCGCTACCAGTCGGGCCGCCACAGCGGCGGCGGCATGGACCAGGACAGCATCGACCAGTACACCCAGTTCCTGCTGCAAAGCCGCGTCAACTCGCGCCTGGTCGAGTTTCGCGAACCGGCGCGCGAAGGCCAGGGCCCGCTGGGCGCGCTGAAGATGGTGGCCATCCTGGACATGCTCAACGACGGCCTGTCGGCCGTCTACACCTTCTACGAGCCCGAGGCCGAGGCCAGCTACGGCACCTACAGCGTGCTGTGGCAGATCGAGCAGGCACGCGCCCTGCACCTGGATCACCTGTACCTGGGCTACTGGATCGCGCAGAGCCCGAAGATGGCCTACAAGGCCGGCTTCAGGGCGCATGAGCTGCTGGTCGATGGGCGCTGGGTGGCGGCGACTGACGCGCCACCCTAGCGTGCAGAAGCGGCGATACACGTGCCGAAATGCCTGGCCCGCCAGACACGTCGCGCCGTGACGCTGCGGCCGCAGGCAAGTTGCTGTCGAGATGGGGATCTTGCTGAGTCGCCTGGATGGCGGCAGCGAAGTGGGCCGAGTCGAGCCACTGATGTCTTGCGGCCTGTTTGACGGTTAGGTCTCACCACTCATAGCCGCACTTGCAGAGTCCCTCGTCGACGCTCGAGGCGCGGCCCAACGGCAAGCCACCGGGGCCCGCCTCTACACTTCGTCCGGTCAATTCGCGAGGTGTTCACATGTCCAGCTATGTCGAGGGCGCACTTGTCAAGGACGAGCGAGTTGTCCACATCGGTCACATCAGCCTTTGGTCAATGTGGCACCTTATCGCCTTCGGGGTTGTCCTCATCCCAGCTATAGGGCTTGGACTGGTGTTCCTCGCGGTGGCCTATGTGCGCTACAAGTCTACGGAGTTGGCGGTCACGACAAAACGAGTGATCGTCAAGCACGGGTTCATCCGCCGTCAGACAGTCGAGATAAACCTGAACAAGGTCGAAAGCATTCAGGTCGATCAAGGTGTCCTGGGTCGTGTCTTCAGCTTCGGCACACTGGTCATCTCGGGCACTGGCACGTCTCAGGCTCCGATTTCTGGCATCGCACATCCTATGGCCTTCCGTAAGGCGTTCATCGAGGCCCAGGACGGTGCCAAGAGCGAGGCATGACGCCTCGGTCAAGCAGAGCGCCAGCGGTAGGGCATCGCTGCTTGTGCAGCGCTACTGTCGAGGTTTCCATCGAGTGCCAGCAGGACGTTCGACACACGCCTCAGGTCAGAACCCATTCGTTAGCCGAGTTTGTCGTGTTGTTGCCATCACGCCGCCCATGAAGATCGAACTCGACGACCTCT
>JANOPR010000555.1:0-5543 GCA_031421955.1 Burkholderiales bacterium | reverse complement strand
TTTTCATTGCGGCGTACCGCGCGCTGTCGCGGCCTGCGCCGCAATCCACTCGTCGACATGGCGTTCGAGCACTGCCAGCGGCAGCGGGCCGGAGTCGAGCAGGACATTGTGGAAACGGCGCAGGTCAAAGCGGGCGCCCAGCGTGGCCGCCGCGCGCTGGCGCAGGTCTGAGATCTTCAACTGCCCGACCATGTAGGCCAGCGCCTGGCCCGGCTGCGACAGGTACCGGTCGACCTCGGACTCGACGAACACAGGGTCACGCGCGACCTCGGCGACCATGTAGTCAATGGCTTGCTGTCGCGACCAGCCCAGCGCATGCAGCCCGGTGTCAACCACCAGCCGCGCCGCGCGCAGCGCCTGCGCCTGCAGGTGGCCAAAGCGGGTGGCCGGGTCGTCGTACAGGCCGATTTCGCGGCCCAGGGTCTCCGCGTACAACGCCCAGCCCTCGCTGTAGGCGGTGTAGCCTGTCTGGCGCCGGAACTGGGGCAAGGTACCCAACTCGCGGGCCCGCGCCGACTGCAGGTGGTGGCCCGGTACCGTCTCGTGTGCGACCAGCGTGGCCATGGCCCAGGTCGGCCGCCGCTGGTAGGCCAGCACGTTGGCGTTGAACCAGCCCGGCGCGCTGCCATCGGCCGGTGGCGCGCTGTAGTTGTCGGCCGCGCCCGCGCCCAGATGCGCCGGCATCGCGCGCACGCCGTATGGCGCGCGCGGCAGCTCGGCAAACAGACGCGGCATCTCGGCATCCAACCGCTTACCGAGTTGCTGGTAGGCCGCAAGCAGGGCGTCGGGGCTGGCGTGGAAGTACTTCGGGTCGCTGTTGAGCTGCTCGACGAATTGCGCGAAGCTGCCGTCGAACTTCATCTCGCGCATCACCGCCGCAATCTCGCCGCGCAGGCGCGTGATCTCGCGCAGGCCCAGGTCATGGATCTGGCGAGGCGTCAGGTCGGTCGTCGTTTGCTGGCGTGCAATCTCGGCGTAGATCAGGTCGCCGCGCGGGTAGCGCAGCAGCCCACCGGCCGCGGGCGCCGCGGGCAGGTACTCCTCGACGATGAAGGCGCGCAGCTTCTTCTTCGCTGGGAGGTCATGCGCTTCGATCGATTGCACCGCACGCGCCTGCAGCGCCTGGCGGTCGGCGGCCGGGAGCGGTGCACGCAGGCGCGTGAAGGGCTCGAAGAACGGGCCGGCCATTGCTGGCGCATTGAGCTGGGCGTCGAGCTGCGCGAGCGAGCGTTCGAGCACCGGTCGGGGTGTCACGTAGCCCTGCTGCATGCCGCCGCGCAGTCGCTCGATTTCCTGATCGACGCGCTTGGGGTAGGCGGCCAGTCGCGCCAGGATCGCCTCGGCCTGCGCCGCCGTGTCGGTCGGGCTGGCGCGCAGCAAGCCCGCCAACCTCGACTGGAAACCAAACGACGAGCCCAGGCTGAGTCGCTGGTAGCCGTCGAACTCGTTCATGCGCAACTGCTGCTCGAGGTTGTAGATGAACAGGTCGAGCGACGTGCGGTCGATTGCCGGCAAGGTCTCGCGCCGCAGTCTGCGTGCCTCGGCCAGGCTGCGCGCCATCCAGGCCTTGCGGCGCTCGACCGCGGCATCCGAGGCGTCCGCAAAGCGGTCGCCATAGCGATGGTCACCGCGGAAGGTGGCCCACTCGGGGAACTCGCGCGCGACTTCCTCCCAGTTGCGCTCGAACAGGCTGTGCAGGCGCTGCGATTCGGCGGCCTCGGGCGGCGCCTGCGCCGCAGCGGGCCACGCCACACAAATCAGCCCCATCAGTAGCGAGCGAACGAGGCGGTTGTTCATGGCGCCACATTGTGTGGCCGCCCGGTTGCGTTGACATCAGGGGCTACGATCACTGCATGTGGATCGGCACTCTGTTCGCGTTGGCCGCCGGTCTGGTCTGGGGTCTGGTGTTTGTCGCGCCCTTGATGCTGCCCGACTACCCGGCCCTGTTGTTGTCGTGCGCGCGCTACCTCGCCTTCGGCCTGATCGCGCTGCCGTTGGCCTGGCTCGACCGCGTGCGCATTGCCGAGCTCACCCGCGCCGACTGGATCGAGGCCTTCAAGCTCGGACTGGTGGGCAACCTGCTGTACTACCTGTGCCTGGCCGCGGCGATTCAGCGTGCCGGCGGGCCACTGCCCACGATGATCATCGGCACCCTGCCGGTGGTCATTGCGGTCAGTTCGAACTTGCGTCGTGCGCCACAGGTTCACCAGCGCGACGGCCGCGTGCCGTGGCTGCGCCTGCTACCCTCCTTGCTGCTGATCGCGGCCGGCATTGCCTGCGTCAACCAGGTCGAGATCGCGGCGCTGCAGGCCGACCCGCACGCTGACCTGGGACGCTACGCGGTGGGGGCGCTGCTGACCATCGGCGCGGTGGCGTGCTGGACCTGGTATCCGATCCGCAACGCCGACTGGCTGCGTGCGCACGCCGAGCGCAGCCCCCGAGCCTGGGCCACGGCGCAAGGGCTGGCCACGTTGCCCTTGGCGGCACTGGGCTTCGCGCTGTTCTGGGCTTGGAACGATCTCAGTGGCTCTGCCTTTGCGATGCCGCTGGGCCCGACGCCGGCGCTGTTCCTTGGCCTGATGTTCGCCATCGGCCTGCTCGCCTCGTGGCTTGGCACGCTGTGCTGGAACGAGGCCAGCCAGCGCCTGCCGACCTCACTGGTCGGCCAGCTGATCGTGTTCGAGACCCTGGCCGCGCTGGCCTATGCCTTCATCTTGCGCGCTCAGATGCCGGGCCCGGTGACGCTGACCGGCGTGGCGCTGCTGGTGGCGGGGGTGCTGTGGGCGCTGCGGGTGCGGCCACAGCCGCCACTGGCCGAGGCGCACCCCAACTGAGCGCGCGGCTAGTGTCTGCCCCCAAGACGCCTGTGGCGTCTGCCCCCCAAGGGGGCGTCGCCCGCTTGGGGCGGCCCGGCGCGCGGCTAGAAGCGGACTTGCAGGCCCAGGCTGATCTGGTCATTGCCGCGCGGGTTCTCGACGTCGCTGCGCAGCACGCGCCACGGCGCCATATGCCAGCGCAGACCGGTGCCGGGCTCGCCGCTGGCGTCGTTGATGCGCAGGCCGCGCGCGCCTGGATTGCCGGCGTCCAGGGTGGGGTCGCCGCCGCGCATGGCGTGCAAGGCGGCGTCGCCCAGGCGCTTGATCGCCGCGCCCGTGCTGGCGGCGACGCTTGTCTGGGGCGACGCCTGCAGGTCCGGCGCCTGCGCCGTCGCACTGTGGCTGAACACGATCAACGCCACGCCGAACAAGCTACCCAGGAAGCTCGCGATCGCGGCACGCATCGGCAGGGAAGGGGGCTGATCGAACATGGGGCGCTCCTGTGAGTCGGCTGCGACGGAGGATGTCGCGGAGCCATCTTCAGCGTTGCGCAGCCGTTGTGCACGTCGTCGACGCCGGGCGCCGCCTGCGGCGTGAACGATTTACAGGCGATCTGGTAACGGCCGGTGGTGCCGCTGCGCGTAACCGTGAGTCGCGTTGCCAGATGCAACCGCCGCGGGCGCGGTGTCAGGCCGGCAGCGCGTCGTCGAGCACTTCGACCCAATGGCGCACCGGCGTCGTGGTGCCGCTCTGCAGGTGCCCGATGCAGCCGATGTTGGCCGAGACGATGGCCTGCGGCTGCAGCGGCGCGAGATGGGCCAGCTTGCGATCGCGCAGCGCATAGGCGAGCTTGGGTTGCAGCACCGAGTAGGTGCCCGCCGAGCCGCAGCACAGATGGCTCTCATTGCTCGCCACGCTGACCTCGAAGCCCAGCGCGCCCAGGTGCGTCTCGACACCGCCGCGCAGCTGCTGGCCATGCTGCAGGGTGCAGGGGGGGTGGAACGCCAGGCGCCTGGTCTGGCGCAGGCGCAGCTTGGGCTTCAGTGCGTCAACCAGCTCGGGCAGCAATTCGGAGAGGTCCTTGGTCAAGGCGCTGATGCGCGCGGCCTTCTCGGCATAGTCGGCGTCGTGGGCCAGCGCGTGGCCGTAGTCCTTGACCGTGACGCCGCAGCCCGAGGCATTCATCACGAGGGCCTCGACGGGGCCGGCGCTAGTCAGGCCCTCGACCAGCGGCCACCAGGCGTCGATGTTGCGACGCATGTCGTCCAGGCCGCCGTCGACGTCGCCCAGGTGCGTGCGGATGGCGCCGCAGCAGCCCGCGCCGTCGGCGACCAGGGTCTGGATGCCGGCGGCATCGAGCACGCGCGCGGTGGCGGCGTTGATGTTGGGCATCATCGCGGGCTGCACGCAGCCCAGGAGCATCAGCACCTTGCGCGGGTGCTCGCGCGTCGGCCATTGATTCGCGCGCGCGCTGGCGGCGGCAGGCACCTTGTGCTTGAGTGTGGCCGGCAACAGCGGCCGCAGCATCTGGCCGAGCTTCATCGCAGGGGCAAACAGCGCCGACGTCAGGCCTTCTCGTAGCGCCGTGCGGGTCAGTCGTTCGAGCAGCGGGCGCTTGACGCGCTCGTCGACGACCTTGCGGCCGATGTCCACCAGGTGGCCGTACTGCACGCCGCTCGGGCAGGTGCTCTCGCAATTGCGGCAGGTCAGGCAGCGGTCCAGGTGCAACTGCGTGGCGCGCGTCGGCGCCTGGCCTTCGAGCACCTGCTTGATCAGGTAGATGCGGCCGCGCGGGCCGTCGAGCTCGTCGCCGAGCAGCTGATAGGTCGGACAAGTGGCGGTGCAGAAACCGCAGTGCACGCATTTGCGCAGGATCGCTTCGGCGGCTTGCCCGTCGCGCGTGCCTTTGAACTCGGGGGCCAGGGCGGTCTGCATCGGTGCGGTGAACTCAGATCTCGGGGTACAGCCGCCCGCGGTTGAAGACGCGATCGGGGTCGAAGGCTTTCTTCAGTTCGCGGTGAAAGCGCGCCAGGGGTGCGCTCAGCGGGTGAAAGCATCCGGCGCTCTTGTCGTTGGCGCGGAACAGCGTGGCGTGGCCGCCGGTGGCACTGGCGATTTCGCGCACGGCGGGCGCGGGCGCGGGCGTGCACAGCCAGCGCTGTGCGCCGCCCCATTCAACCAATTGCTCGCCGGGCAGCACGATCGGCGCGGCGGTCTGCGGCAGGCCCAGGCGCCACAGGGCCGCGCCGCCCTCGACGGCCTTGCGCGCACTGGCGAAGAACTCGTCGCGCTGGTCGCGCAGGCCGTGCCAGAACCTGGCCGCCATGTCGGCCTCGATCGGCTCGCCACCCAGTTGCGCGAGCGCGGCGTTGACCGCGGCGCGTGCACCGTCAAGGCGCAGCACGAGCAGGCCGTCCCACCAGGCGCTGGCCGAGATCGGCAGCGGCTCGCCACCCCAGGCGTTGAGCCTACTCAACGCGGTGGCCTGGTCGCACTCGAAGCGCAGCGTGGCGGTGGCGACCGGCGCCGGCAGCACCTTCAGCGAGACCTCGCAGATCACGCCCAGCACGCCCATCGAGCCGGCGAGCACGCGCGAGACGTCGTAGCCTGCCACGTTCTTCATCACCTGACCGCCAAAGCTCAGGACCTCGCCCTTGCCGTTGAGCAGCGTGGCACCCAGCAGGTGGTCGCGCAGGCTGCCGGCCGCGGCCCGCGCGGGCCCGGCCA
>JANOPR010000554.1:0-4503 GCA_031421955.1 Burkholderiales bacterium | reverse complement strand
ACCTCGTTGCTGATGTAGAGGTCGGTGACGCCCTGCGCGACCAGCGCCTCGGCTTCGCTCGTCTTCTGCACGCAGACGCCGACCGCACCGGCCGCGATCTGCTGCTTGGCGATCCATGCGCTCTTGTGCGTCTTGGCATGTGGACGCAGCCGCACGCCACGCTCGCTGGCATAGCCGGCGAGCAGCGCGATGTTGCGGTCCATCGCGTCGAGATCGATCACCAACGCAGGGGTGTCGATCGCGGACACCGCTGGGTGCAGGTTTTTTGAGGTCATGCTTCCTGGCCGCTGGTTTCGTCGAGGGCTCGATCCGCGAGGCACTCGCTGTCAGCCCAGCCGCTCCGCTCCTGGCCCGCATCGCGGGCCAGGCGGCCGCTGTCGTTCACAGCGACGTTGAATTGACCCTGCAGACGCGACGCGAGGTTCCATGCGCTCTGGCCATGGCGAACGGCGATCGGGCACGTGGTGCGGGCGGCGCGGCTCACCCGAGCAGGCGCCGGTTCAGCGTGTAGGTGCCCGAGTGGGTGGCTGCGCCAAGCACATGGCCGGCGATCGCCTCACGAACCTGCGCGCCATTGAAGGTGCCTTCCAGCGGCAGGCGCGGCAGGTCCAGCGCATAGAGCGTGAATACATAGTGGTGGACCAGCGAATCGTTGAACGGCGGAAACGGTCCGTCATAGCCGAAGTAGTTGCCGGCTCTGTGCGCGTCCGCCGCGAACCAGCCGGTGTAGTCGTTGAGGCCCTGGCGCGCGCCGTGCAGCGCGGCGGGACCGGGCTTGCCCCTGGCCGTGAATCCGCAGCTGAACTCGCCTTCGGCAATCTCGGGCAGCGTCGGCGGCAGGTCGACCAGCACCCAGTGGAAGAAGTCGACCCGCGGCAAGTCGCTCGGAATCTCGCGGTCGGGCTGGTTGACGTCGTCGGGCTTGCTCGGTACGTCGAAGTCATGGCAGATCAACGCCAGCGACGCTGTTCCTGCCGGCAAGCCGCTCCAGGCCAGGTGCGGGTTCACGTTGTCGGCAAAGCCCACGCCGCCCGCAGCGTCGAGGCGGCCCGCCGCATAGCGTTCGGCGATGCGGTCGCCGTTGATCCAGCTGTCGCTCCAAAGTTTCATGGCCAAACCCACCTCCTAGCCCGCGCCGGGCCGCCCCAGGCGGGCGACGCCCCAAGGGCCACGCAGGGGCCCGTGCCGGTCCCTGGGGGCCGACGCCGCAGGAGTCTTGGGCGCAGGCACTAGCCTGCACCCCAGACAATGACCTCGCGCGCCGCGTGGCAGCGGCGCAGCATCTCGACCAATGGCCAGACGCGCTGGCGCAACGCCACGCGGTCGCCGCCTTGGGCCCCCCCTGCATTGTTCTGGCCGTCGGCCGCCGGGCCGCGCACAGCCTCATCGGCCTCGACAGCCACCTTCAGCGTGGACATCAGCCCCGGCATCGCGTCGACCTCGAAGATCCCTTGCGGCGCGGGCGCGCGCCCGAGCAGGCGCATGACCTGGTCGCCATTGGGCCCCAGCATGATCACGTCGCCGGCGGCTTTTGACTTGAACTTGTAGAGAATTTGCTCAACTCCTCGCACTGCCATCCTTGACTGCCCGAGGTCTGCCCATTGCAGGCCAGCGAGGGTCAGGCACGGTCATTGCGGTAGATGTAGTCCCGTGTGAACGGGTAGTCCGATTGTGCCCCTGGAAGCGCGCCGCCGACGTGTTGGCGCGACGGCTTGGCGGCCAGAACCTGGTGCAGTGACATCCAGCCGCGCTCGAACGCAATCGCGCTGCCGGCCAGGTAGAGCCGGTAGGCGCGCAATACCCGCTCCGGCGTCAATGCGCGCGCCTCGTCGAGCCGGGCTTCGAGCGCGTCGGACCAGGCCCACAACGTCCGCGCGTAGTGCGGCCGCAGGTTTTCGACGTCGACCGCTTCCCAACCGGACTCGGCCATCGTCGCCAGCACATGCGACAGGTGCAGCAACTCCCCGCCGGGGAAGATGTAGCTCTCGATGAACTCGCCGATACCCGCGCCCAGTTGCGTGTTGCGCGTGCCGCCGGCAGTGATGCCGTGGTTCATGAGCAGGCCGCCGGGCACCAGCAGGCGATGCAGTTTCGCGAAGTAGGCCGGCAGCTGCGCCAGACCGACATGCTCGAACATGCCAACCGAGGCGATCCTGTCGAAGGGCTCGCGTTCATCGAGTTCGCGGTAATCCCGCAGCTCGATGCGCACCCGACCGGCCAGGCCCCGCGCGTCGATGAGGCCCTGGACATGGGCATGCTGGTTCTTCGACAAGGTCACGCCGGTGGCGTCCACCCCGTAGTGTTCGGCCGCCCACAGCAGCAGTCCGCCCCAGCCGGCCCCGACATCGAGAAAACGTTCGCCCGCGCGCAACTTCAGCTTGCGGCAGATATGGTCCAGCTTGTCGGCCTGGGCCTGCGCCAGGTTGCACGTGCCCTCACGCCAGTAGGCGCACGAATAGACGCGCCGCGGATCAAGCCACAGGGCGTAGAACGCGTCCGACACGTCGTAATGGAATTGCACCTGCCGGGCATCGGCGTCGAGCGTGTGCCGCGCCTGCGAGCGGCTCGATCTCAGCAGACCACGCAACCACGCAAGCGGGCCGACGGAGCCACGCGCCGCCTCGGGTGCGGTTGGGTCACCGTCGACGAGCCCCGCGGCGGCCGCGGCAATGTCACGCATCGCGCCGTGCAGCTCGACCCGGCCTTCGACCCAGTCCTGGGCCAGGCCGCCGACCCGCCCCGTCGCCACATGGGCCAGCGGCGCGAGGTCTGCAAGCCGGAGCTGCACCGAGGCGTCGGATGCGCCCAGGCGCCGGCCGCTCGGCAGCAACACAGCCAGCCCAGGCGCCTGGGCAGCGAGCTTGCCTTCGACGATGCGTGCCAGCGGTGTCATCGCGCCGACTCTAAGGAATGAAGGCCCGGGTCCGCAAGACCTACCTCAAGGCACCACCGCGCCGGTCAGTGGGGCAGGTTGGGCTCCAGATCGTCATCGCCGTCCTGGACCTCGCCGCCGTCGTCGGCAGCCTCGAAGAACCAGTTCACGCGCGAAGGCGGCTTGAGAATGTCCAACGAGGCACGCGGAATCTGCGCCGCAGGCAGGCTGCGCCGGATGCCCAGCACCGGCTCGCCCTCCAGATTCACCAGCAACGGCGCGTCGGGCGAGAGGTGCGGGTCGTGCACCAGCACGCGGGGCTTGAGCGGGCGCGACGAGTTGACGCTGTCCACGAGCGCGAAGCGGTCGTCGGTGAGCTGGACCACCGAGCCCGGCGGGTAGACGCCCATCATGCGAACAAAGCTCGTCAGCAAGGTGGCGTCGTAGTGGTTCCTGCCCTGGGAGAACAGGCGCGACAACGCCTCGTGCGGCGTCATCGTCCTCAATTGCGGCGCCGGATGGCACAGGTTGTCATAGCGGTTGACGAGCGCCACGACACGCGCAGCCACGCTCATGCGGTTGACGCTGATCCCCTGCGGGAATCCGCTGCCGTCGCAATGTTCATGGTGCTGCGCAATCACGAGCAGCACCCCGGGCGCCAGGCCCATGCGACGGCCCTGCATGACGCCCTGGGCGACGTGATCGCGGTACAGCGCGACCTCGGGGCTGCTGAAGTCCGGCGCGAGGCGGTGAAGACGGTGCGGCAATTCGAGCTTGCCGATGTCGTGGCTGAGCGCGCCGACGCCGAGGTCGCGCAGGTCGGTTTCCGCAAGTCCGCACATCTTTCCCATCAGCAGCGAGATCACGCCGACGTTGAGGGCGTGACTCGCGCGGTCGGCCGAGGTCTCGGTAAGCGCACGGATACTGACCTCGCGGCTGCCGAGCATCTTGTCGAGCAACGCGTCACTGAGCGCGGCCAGCCTCTGGCCGGCGCCCAGCGGATCGTGTTGGGCCTGATCGAGCACCTGCCGCCAACCTTGAGCGGCCTCGCCATACTGGCGTTGGCACAACTCGACGGCCGCTCGCCGTTGGGCCAGCGCCGCGCGCTGTGCCTCGCGTACGCCTGCGGCGGGCGGCGGCGCCGGCACGGCGTCGGCCAGCGGCACGGGCCCGCTGGCTACCGGGGCAACCGCCACGCCGAGCGGTGCGTGGTCCGTCTCTTCGTCCTTTTCCACATTGCAGCGCACACGGGCCAGCCCGAGTGCACGGATGGTGGCGATCTGCGCCGCGTCCGTGATGCGAAAACTCGACAACGCGAACGGATGCGACATCCAACCCAGGTCCAGGTGGACGAACATGCCGACGCGCAGCTCGACAGTTTCGATGGAGGTGGTCGGCGCAGACACGGTGGAGGATGGGCTGGAGCTCATTGCGTGCCCACTGTTTCGGCCGTGGGCAGGCGAACTTGATTGCGCCGGCCGCCGGCGCCGGCGCTCAGCGTGCGATGCGTGTAGAAAGCACGATCGCCGACGTGGTGCGCTCGACGCCATCGAGCGCGCCAATGCGGTCGATCAGCCGGTCCAGCGCGCCGATCGAGTAGGCTGCCAGCACCGCTATCAAATCAAACGGCC
>JANOPR010000553.1:0-3586 GCA_031421955.1 Burkholderiales bacterium | reverse complement strand
CGGTGGTCTCGATCACGACCCGCTCGAAGTCAAGCTCGCCCTTGCGTCGCTTGGCGGCCAGGTCGGCCAGCGTCGATCGCAGGTCTTCCCGGATCGTGCAACACACGCAACCGTTGGACAGCTGCAGGATCTGCTCTGTGGTGTCGGCAACCAGGATCTCGTTGTCGATGTTCTCTTCGCCGAACTCGTTTTCTATCACGGCAATCTTGCGGCCATGCGCTTCGGACAGGACACGCTTGAGCAGCGTGGTCTTGCCCGAACCCAGAAAGCCGGTCAGGATCGTGGCGGGGATGAGGCCTTGTGGCATGGTCGTATCCGTAGGGGCAGTGCAGCCCGCGAGGTGGGGCCGAAAGGCCCGCTGGCAAGGCCGCGGGCGCTGAAAAACCAATCGGGTATTCTCCCCCCAACGCCACCACCGACACCCGCGCTGTGTCTGACTCGCATCCACACCGCTCTTTGCCCGGCACTTCACCGCACAGCGACACGCGCACCCTGTTCGAGCGCCTGATCGAGTTTCTGTCCCCCGGCCCGGACTCGAAGAACGAGTTGATCGCGACCCTGGCCGACGCCGAGAAGCGCGAGTTGATCGAGCCCGAGAGCCGGCAAATGCTCGAAGGCGTTCTGCGCATGGCCGGCATGCGTGCAGGCGACGTGATGGTGGCTCCACCGCGGATGGACCTGCTCGACATCGACGCACCGTACGACGAGTTGCTGGCGCTGGTCATCGAGACCGCCCACTCGCGGTTCCCGGTCTATGAGCGCGAGCGCGACAACGTCATCGGCATCCTGATGGCCAAGGATCTGCTGAAACTTCAGCGCGCACCCGAACTCAACCTGCGCACGCTGCTGCGGCCCGCCGTGTTCGTGCCCGAGAGCAAGCGCCTGAACGAGTTGCTGCGCGACTTTCGCAGCAACCGCAACCACCTGGCGATCGTGATCGACGAGTTCGGCAACACCGCCGGGCTGATCACGATCGAGGACGTGCTCGAGGAAATCGTCGGCGAGATCGAAGACGAGTTCGACGAGAAGGACGGCGAAAGCAGCGTCTACACGCTGGCCGACGGCAGCCACCGCGTGGCCGGCGACGCCGCGATCACGTCGGTCAATGCGGCCTTCGGCACCCACCTGCCCGACGCCGAATTCAACACCATTGGCGGCCTGGTGGCCGACCACCTCGGTCGCGTGCCCCGGCGCAACGAGTCGGTGGACATCGGCGTGCTGCGCTTCGCCGTGATGCTGACGCGCGGCGGCGCAGTGCGCTGGTTCCGGGTCTCGCGCCTGGATGACGGCGACGCGGGCGCCGACCTCGATTGAACGCCGCCGCGGGGGGCGTCGCCGCTGTGGCGGCCGAGGCGCTGGTCGCGGTCGCTGCAGGGGCGCTGTTCAGCCTGGCCTGCGTGTACACCCCGGCCTGGAGCCTGCAGTGGGCCTTGCTGGGCCTGTTGGCCTGGCGCGCGGCAGGTCTGTCGCCCGCACGGGCCGCCCTGCTCGGCCTGGCGTTTGGCACGGGCTGGCTGGGCGCAGGGACCTGGTGGCTCTTCATCTCGATGCACCGCTACGGGGGCCTGGCCGCGCCGCTGGCCGCGCTTGCGGTGGGCGCCTTGGCGCTGGCGCTGTCGGGCTACCTGGCGCTCGCGATGGCGCTGTTCGCGCGCCTGCGCCGCGGCACGCCCTGGTTCGACGCGCCGCTGTTTGCCGCACTCTGGCTGGCTGCCGAACTGGCGCGCGGCGTGCTGTTCACGGGGTTTCCGTGGGTCGCCACGGGTTACGGCCAAATCGATGGGCCGCTGGCCGCGCTGGCGCCCTGGATCGGCGTCTATGGCCTGGGCGTCGTTTGCGCCGCAGCGGCGGCGTTGCCCGCGTTGGCGCTGCACGACGGGCTGCGACGGGCCGCCCTGCCCGCCATCGCGGCCGTGGCGCTGCTGATTGCAGCGCCCTGGGCCTGGCGAGACTTCAGCGCGACGGCCGGGCCGCTGGGCGTGACGCAGGTTCAGACCAACGTGGCCCAGGACGAAAAATTTGCCCCGGAGCGCCTGCCCGAAGCGCTGGCCTGGCTCGAGAACGCGCTGCGCGGCGCCCGCGGCCCGCTGGTGGTCGCGCCCGAAACGGCCATTCCGCTGCTGCCCGAGCAACTCGGTGCCGACGCATGGCAACGCTTCACCGAAGGATTTCGCAGCGATCGCGCCGCGTTGATCGGTCTGCCACTGGGCAGCTTCGAGACGGGCTACACCAACTCGGTGGCCGGCCTGTCAGAGCAGACGGCCGCGTTGCGCGGCGGCTTCTACCGCTACGACAAGCAGCATCTGGTGCCCTTCGGTGAACTCATCCCGCCTGGATTTCGCTGGTTCGTCGAGCTGATGAACATCCCGCTCGGCGACTTCGCCCGCGGACCCAAGGTGGCGCCGTCCTTTGCCTTTGCGGGCCAGCGCATCGCCCCCAACATCTGCTACGAGGACCTGTTCGGCGAGGAACTCGCCTTGCGCTTCGCCGACGCCGCCCTGGCGCCGACGATGCTCGCCAATGTCAGCAACATCGGCTGGTTCGGCGACACGATCGCCGTCACCCAGCACCTGAACATCTCGCGCATGCGCACGCTCGAGTTGCAGCGGCCGATGCTGCGCGCGACCAATACAGGTGCCACGGCCGTCATCGACCATCGCGGGGGCGTCAGCAAGCAGCTGGCGCCGTTCACGCGCGGCACCCTGGACGCCGTGGTCGAGGGCCGCACGGGCCTGACCCCGTTCGCGCGCTGGGCTTCGGCCTACGGCCTGGCGCCCTTGGCGCTGTGGAGCCTGACGCTGATCCTGCTGGTGGGACGCTGGCGGCGTGCTCCTTAGAATCGTCGCTTCCGCCCCGGCCATTCCACGCACTGCGTCGTCATGCTGAGCTTCCAGCAGATCATCTTGAAACTCCAGGACTACTGGGCCGACCAGGGCTGCGCGCTGCTGCAGCCCTACGACATGGAGGTCGGCGCGGGCACCAGCCACACCGCGACCTTTCTGCGCTCCCTTGGGCCCGAACCCTGGAAGGCCGCCTATGTGCAGCCCAGCCGCCGGCCCAAGGATGGCCGCTACGGCGACAACCCGAACCGCCTGCAGCATTACTACCAGTACCAGGTGGTGCTCAAGCCCGCGCCCGCCGACATCCTCGAGCTCTATCTCGGCAGCCTCGCGGCACTCGGCCTGGACCTCACGCGCAATGACGTGCGCTTCGTCGAAGACGACTGGGAGAACCCGACGCTGGGCTGCTGGGGTCTGGGCTGGGAGGTCTGGCTCAACGGCATGGAAGTCACGCAGTTCACCTACTTCCAGCAGGTCGGCGGCATCGAGTGCAAGCCCACCACGGGCGAGATCACGTACGGGCTGGAGCGGTTGGCGATGTACATCCAAGGAGTGGAGAACTTCAAGGACATTGTCTGGACGCGCGGCTTGAGCTATGGCGATGTCTACCTGCAAAACGAACAGGAGCAGTCAGCCTACAACTTCGAGCACAGCGACGTCGAATTCCTGTCGCTCGCGTTCGCTGCGCACGAGAAACAAAGCCAGCACCTGATGGCCCAGCAGCTTGCGCTGCCGGCCTACGAGCA
>JANOPR010000552.1:0-2912 GCA_031421955.1 Burkholderiales bacterium | reverse complement strand
ATTGCGTACCGTCGAACTTTTCCAGGCCGTCGACCTTGAGCAGGCGCGGCTGGAACGAGCCCACACCGCCGGCGACGAAGATCGTCTTGGTGATGAAGCGCGTGCCCTTGCTGGTGGCCACGTCGAAGCGGCCGTCGTCGCGGCGCGCCACCAGATTGACTTCCTGGCCCAGGTGCATGGTGGCGCCGAAGGGCTCGATCTGCTTCAGGAGGTTGTCGGTGAGTTCCTTGCCGGTGCAGACCGGCACCGCCGGGATGTCGTAGATCGGCTTGTCGGGGTAGAGCTCGATGCACTGGCCGCCGGCGTAGGCCAGCGAGTCGACGACATGCGCCTTGACTTCGAGCAGGCCGAGCTCAAACACCTGGAACAGGCCCACGGGGCCGGCCCCGACGATGACGGCGTCGGTTTCGATGGGTTCTGCGGTCTGCATGACTGGAGACGGCATTACCGGATCAATTGGTCGAGCTTGTCTTTGACGTCTTTCCACTCGTCAGCGTCGGCGGGTCCGGGCTTGCGCTTGGTGATGCTGGGCCATTTCTTGGCCAGTTCGGCGTTGAGCTTGATGAAGTGCAACTGCTCCTGCGGCACGTCTTCCTCGGGCAGGATGGCGTTGACCGGGCACTCAGGAATGCACACCGCGCAGTCGATGCATTCATCGGGGTCTATGGTCAGCATGTTCGGGCCCTCGCGGAAGCAGTCGACGGGGCAGACATCGACACAGTCGGTGTACTTGCAGCGGATGCACGATTCGAGGACGACGTGGGTCATTGCGGTGGTGTTCTTGTGGGAGCGCATTGCCGCCCCGACCGCGGGCCCGCTCGGGGCCGACGGATCACGGTGCGGCAGGAGACGGGAATTCTAAGGCGGGCTCTAAGCCACTTGCCGGGCACGGGTCTGCAAGACCTCACGCTGTGGCGGTGTGACTGCGCCAACGGGCGCGGCACCGACCCCGACCGTGACCACGGTGGGTCGCCCGGCATGTAGCAGGGCGGCTTCGGCCAGGCTGTTCGCGCGGTGGTCGCTGGCCAGCTGGTCGGGCCAGCCCGCGCGCGACACCACCAGCACCGGCGTGTCGTCGGGCCAGCCGGCTTGGCGCAGGCGGCGGCCGAGCGCGGCGAGTTGGCGGCCGGCCATGTAGAAGACCTCGGTGTCGGCCGTGCGCGTGGCCCGCAATTCGCCACTGCGGGTCATTGCCGTGCTCAGGCTGACGCTGCGGCCGCTGCCTCGGCGTGTGAGCGGGCGCTGGGTGGCTGCGGCCGCAGCGATGGCGGCGGTCACGCCGGGCACGACCTCGGCCTCGATGCCGGCCGCGGCCAGGGCCCCAAGCTCCTCTTCGAGGCGGCCGAACACGCTCGGGTCGCCGCCCTTCAGGCGCACGACTGCCTTGCCCGCCTGCGCATGGCGCACAAGCAGGTTGTTGATCGCGACCTGGCCGGTCGAGTCGCGGAAACCGCGCTTGCCGACGTTGATCCAGCGCGCGCGCGGCGCCAGGTCTTGCAGCGCCGGGTCGGTGAGGGCGTCGAACAGCACCACGTTGGCCGCGGCCAGGCGCTGGGCGCCGCGCAGCGTGATCAGGTCGGCCGCGCCGGGGCCGGCGCCGATGAAGACGACGGCCTTCATGCCAGAATCTCCTGAACCAGCAGCGCGCCGCTGGTGCGGTGGCTGCTCGGGTCGACGACGATCAGGGCGCCACCGACGCGGTTGTCGGCGTAGGGCCGCAGCGGCAGCGGCTGCTGCAGTTCGACCACCACGCGGCCGATCTCGTTGACCGCCAGCTGCTGCGCATCGGTGGGCGCCAGCGTGTGAATGTCCAGCACATGCTCGATCGCGGTGACGCGCCCCTGCACCCAGCGGTTGCCGTGGCGCAGCCAGTACTTGCGGCCGACCCGTGCCGGCTCGACATCCAGCCACGCCAGCGTTGCCGTGAAGCGTTGCGTCGCGGCCAGCGTGCCCGGCGCGGCGATCCAGTCGCCGCGCGATACATCGAGCTGGCGATCCAGCACCAGGCCGGCGGATTGACCGGCCTCGGCGCTGTCGACGAGTTCGCCCGCGCGTCGCAGCGCGATGACCGTCGCGCGCTCGCCACTGGGGAACACCTGCACCGCGTCGCCCGTTTGCACGCGGCCCTGGGCGATGCGGCCCCACAGCGTGCGCGGCTGGTGGCCGATGCCTTCACCCTGCCTGGCGATGTACTGCAGCGGCAGCGCCAGCGGCTGGCCGTGGCCTTCGTCGGCCGCGGGCAGGGCTTCCAGCCACTGCAGCAGCGACGGGCCGGGGTACCAGGTCCGCCACTCGCCCGCCACCGGCTGGATGACGTTGTCGCCGCGCAGCGCCGACACCGGCACGATGGCGCTGACGGCGAGGCCCGCCTCGGCGGCGAAGGCTTGCAGCGCCTGGCTGACGGCGGCGAAGGCCGCGCCCGGTGCGTCGACCGCGTCGAGCTTGTTGACCGCGAACACGATGTTGGGCACCCGCAGCAGGTGCGCCAGCAGCGCGTGGCGCCGCGTCTGCGGCAGCAACGCGACCGGGCGCGTTTGCCAGTCGAGCTTGGTCACGTCGACCAGCACCACCGCGGCGTCGCTGCCGGCGGCGGCGGTGACCATGTTGCGCGTGTACTGCTCGTGCCCCGGCGCGTCGGCGATGATGAATTTCCGCGTGGGGGTGGTGAAGTAGCGGAAGGCCACGTCGATGGTGATGCCCTGTTCGCGTTCGGCCTCCAGGCCGTCGGTGAGCAGCGACAAATCGAATGGTGGCTCGCCTTCGGCTCGGGGGCTGCCCGCGGCGCGGCGCTCGAGCGCATCGAGCTGGTCGGCCAGGATCGCGCGACTGTCCAGCAGCAGGCGGCCGATCAGCGTGCTCTTGCCGTCGTCGACGCTGCCCGCGGTCAAGAAGCGCAACGCACGCACGGCGGG
>JANOPR010000551.1:0-6975 GCA_031421955.1 Burkholderiales bacterium | reverse complement strand
GCCCCCAGGGACCGGCACGGGCCCCTGCGTGGCCCTTGGGGCGTCGCCCGCTTGGGGCGGCCCGGCGCGGGCTAGCGCAACTCGACCGTCTTGCCATCGATCGTGATGCGCTCGGCGCGCAGCTCCTGGGCGTCGGTGCGGTTCACGTAGCCTTCCACCTGCGCGGCCACGCCGGCCCTGAGTGCGGCCGAGGCCAGACCGCGGTTCTCCATTCGCGAGGGCGGCGCCAGCACCACGACCCAGGTCTTGCCGGGCGTGTCCAGCCGCACAAAGCCATGCGGGTGCTCGTAGCCCGCGTGGCTGATCGTGCCGGCCAGCGTGACCGGCTTGGTGGTCTCGTAGCCGCTCCAGCCGTGGTGCGCCAGCGCCAGCGCGGGCAGGCCGACGGCGGCCAGCGCGAGCCAGCGGCCGGTTCGATGGGGGGCAGGTCTCATGGTAGGGCTCCTCGACAGGAAAGTGCGGCGCCCGGATGTCGCGCCGCCGCTGGCGCATTATTCTCCCGCTGGGCACTTGCTTTTGTGCCGATGCATCGCCGCGGATGCCCGCACTGCGCACCGTCGATCGGTCAACCGGAGCCACGCCATGGTCAATGACAACACCGCGAACGACGAGTCCCAGGACCTCATCATCTCGCGCCTGCTGCGCGCGCCGCGCGGCAAGCTGTGGCAGGCATGGTCCGATCCCGCGTTGCTGAAGGAATGGTGGTGCCCCAAGCCCTGGACCACCGAGGTGCGCGCCTTCGACATGCGCCCCGGCGGCGCCTTCTACACCGTCATGCGCGGCCCCGACGGCAGCACCAGCGACAACCCGGGCTGTTTTCTGGAAGTGGTGCCGCAGGCGCGGATCGTGAGCACCTCGCTGCTCACCGCGGGTTGGCGGCCGGCCACGCCATGGCTGGCCATGACGGCCATCATCTCGATGGCCGACGAGGGCGCGGGCACGCGCTATACCGCCACCGTGATGCACCCCGACCAAGCCACCCGCGCCCGCCACGAGGCGATGGGCTTCTTCCAGGGCTGGAACCTCTGCATCGACCAGCTCGACGCCTTCGCTCAGCAACTCAATCAGTAAACCCGGCTTGACCGCAGCGTCTGCTCAGGCCGCTGCGCGGCAGGTCGCGATCCACTTGGCCGTCAGTTTCTCTTGCACGCCGTTCTGCCGCAGCCGGTCGTTCAGGGCCTGCCAATCGACGCGGTCGAGCTCCTGGTCCTGGTTGAAGCACGAAAACACGTACCGCGTCGTACCGTCAGCCATCACCTGCGGCTGCAGGCACTGGGCGCAGATCTCCTTCATCATGCATTGCATCGGCGAGTTGATCGAGCCGACGGCGAAGTGCCCGGCCTTCAGATGGTCGGCGAGCACATCGTGGCGCGCGCGCGCCACGGCTGCCATCATGCGGTCCGAGCCGATCACGATGATGCGGTCGGCCTGGCGCATGTTGATCGGCGTCTGGCCCAGGCCGCCTTGCGCGTAGGCAACCATGGCCTGCACGATGTTGCCGACAAAGTGCTTGTCCTGGGCGCGAGATGGCGTGAATCCCGGGCCTTCGTCGCAGCACCACACGATCATGTCCGCGGCAGCCTCGATCTCCGCGACCTTGTAGCGGTCGATCATCTTCTTGTAGCCGGCGAAATACAGCACCTTCGAGCCTTTTGCCCGCAGTGCCGCACCGATCGAGAACAACACCGCATTGCCCAGGCCGCCGCCGACGAGCAGCACGGTCTCGCCTGGCGCGATGTGCGTGGGCGTGCCCGTCGGCCCCATCAGCACCACCGGCTCGCCGGGCTTCAAGTCGGCACACAAGTTCGACGAGCCACCCATCTCGAGCACGATCGTCGACAGCAGGCCGCTGTCCTTGTCGGTGGCCGCTCCGGTCAGTGCCAGCCCCTCCATCGTCAGCCGCGTGGCAGGCAGTGCACCGCCCACTTGGTGGCTCGTGGCCTCGAAATTCTGCAGCCGGTAGAACTGGCCCGGCTGGAACGCGCGCGCCGCGGCCGGTGCCTTGACGATCACTTCGACGATCGTCGGCGTCAGGCGCTGCACCGCATGCACCGTCGCACGCCAATCGCTGTTGAGCCTGGCGACGAAGGCGGCGTCGGTCTCGGTCGACGCCGGCGCCTTCTGGCGCAGCACGCCGCTGACGATCGGGAACCCCTGCTTGGCCGAGCCCAGGGCCTTGACCACGTTGCCGAAGTACGAGGGGTGCAGGTCGCCGAAGAACGAGACGAAGCGCCCGTCGCCCGACTTCGACATCAGCACCTGGGCCTGCTTGGGTTTGCTGCTCGCCGCTTCGGGCTTGACGCTGCGCCCGGCCGCGTCCACCGCGGCGAAATACCGGCCGTCGAGCTTGAAATTCGCGGCGTCTTCGCGCGCCAGCACGGTATTCGGCGACGTGCCCGCGGCAATGAAGATGGCACGCGCCGGCAGCGTGATCTCCTCGGCGTCGGTCCAGCGGCCGTCGTCAGTGCGAGTCTGCTTGCGCAAGGCCAGCGCTTGCACGGCACCGAAGCCATCGACGCGCACCGCACTCGGGTTCAGGCATTCGGCGAAGACGATGCCCTCCTGCAGTGCCAACTCGACCTCTTCGTGGTTGAGCGTGTAGGCCGGACTGTCGATCAGGCGCTTGCGGTAGACGATGGTCGAGCCCCCCCATTGGCGTAGCAGGTCGATCAGCCGCGGCGCCCGCGTCTCGGCCGCAGCAGCGGCGCGCTCGGCGCGCAGCGCGCGCGCGTGGCCGATGAACTCCTCGGCCACCTCGCGCTCCTCGCCCGCCAGGCTGCCGACAAAGTCCGCCGCCCCCAGCACTTCGGCACGGGCAAGGAACTTCTCGACTTGCACCGCGTAATAGGCCAGCCCTTCGGTGGCGGTGTCGATCGCCGTCAAGCCGCCGCCGATGACGACGATCGGCAGCCGCACCTGCAGGTTGGCGACCGACTCGCGTTGGGCGGCTCCGGTGAGCTGCAACGCCATCAGGAAGTCGCTCGCGGTGCGCACGCCGCGCGCCAGCCCGTTCGGGATGGCCAAGGTGGTCGGCTTGCCCGCGCCCATCGCCAGCGCCACATGGTCAAAGCCCAGCGACCAGGCGTCGTGCAGCGCCACCGTGCCGCCAAAGCGCACACCGCCGAACAGCGCAAATTCGGCGCGGCGCTCGAGCAGCAGCCGCACCACCTTCAGGAAATTCTTGTCCCAGCGCACCGTGATGCCGTACTCGGCCACGCCGCCGAAGCCGGCCATCGCCCGCTCGTCGAGCTCTTCGCGCAGATCGGCGTAGCGCTCGATCGGCTCGAACGCGGTGCGCTCACCCGAGCGCCCCACACCCGACACATGCGCTTGCAGCGGTTCGATCTTCAGGCCGTCGATGCCGACCACCGCATGGCCGTCGTTCAACAGGTTGTGCGCCAGGCCGAATCCTGCCGGCCCCATCCCCGCCACCAGCACGCGATAGCCGCTGCGCGCCAAGGGCAGCGGCCGCGCGAGGTTCAGCGGGTTCCAGCGCGTCAGCAGCGAATAGATCTCGAAGCCCCAGGGTAGTTCGAGCACGTCCTTGAGCGTGCGCGTCTCGGCCTGCGGAATGTTGACCGGCTCCTGCTTCTGGTAAATGCATGACTTCATGCAGTCGTTGCAGATGCGGTGCCCGGTGGCGGCGACCAGCGGGTTGTCCACCGTGATGATGGCCAGCGCCCCGATCAGATGGCCGCTGACCTTGGCCGTGTGGAACTCGGAAATCTTCTCCTCCAGCGGACAGCCCGCCAGCTTGACGCCCAAGGCGGAGGCCTTGAACGCCACGCTGCCGTCGGCGGCGGGCTTTTCCTTCAGGCCCGTCGAGCAGGAGTCCTTGCCCTGCTTGTGGCACCAGATGCAGTAGTGGGCCTGGTCGAGCGCGCCGGCCAGGTCGGTGCCCGGGTCGGTGAGCTTGAAGCCGGCGCGGCGGCGGATCTGCTCGGGCTTGATCGTGAAGGTCGTGATGGCCGCGTCGTCCCGCTCCAGCGCATGCTCCAGCAGGTGCAGTGGGTCGGTCTTGGCCGGCAGCTTGAACAGCAGGCCCTTGTGGTGTTGGCGCCGGCCGCTGTCGCTGTAGAGCGCCCACGCCGCGTATTGCAGCGCCAAGTCAAGCTCGGCTGCACAGCCCGCCTCGTAGGCCTGCCACCGCAGCACACCCTGCGCGAAGGCCAACTCGAACGCCGCGAGCTCAGGCGGTGCGGCGCCCAACAGCGGCGCCAGCTCGGTGCCCAGCCGATCGCCGTCGAGCGCCTGCGCATAGGCCTGCGGGTAGGCCTTGGCAGCGCGGCGCTGCACGAACTGCCGCTTGGCCTCGTACAGCGGCGCCAGCCGCTGGTGTTGCGCGGCCAGCGCGCCGACTTGCGCGCGGATGCCGAACAGCGCGCCTAGAAAGTCATCCACATGCGGCGCCAGGTCGATCAGCAGTTGCGACTGCTGCTTGGTGTCGAGCACGGCCGCGTCGCTGCGCGCCTGAACCAGGCGCGCGTGCAAGGCGGCATCAGCGGCCGCGAGTTCGGAAAGAAACGCGGCGTCGACTCGTTGCAAGCCCTCGCGCTGGTACAGGTCGGTGAATCGGAGTTCGAACCCCAGGTTCAGCATGCGGCGTGGCTCCCGTAGGCAAGGCGCGCGCGGATGATACGGGTGAGGCCGCGGCGCGCCGGCTGGTGTGGCAACCGGTACGAAGCGACGTTGTGGGCCGACCGTGCGGCGCTCACGGCCCCGAACGTTGAACGCCAAGGCGTTGACGTGCCGGCGGCAGGCCAGCGTCTCTTGCCTTCGGCTCAGAAACATATGTGAGCGCAGGCTTACGAAGGAAGTGATATCTAGTCGGACGCCCCTAGAATGCTGCATCGCAGCAAAAAAGCCTTGCAATCAGCGATCAGGCGGCTAATATTCATTCATGTTGCAGCGCAGCAAACTGCACAAGGTACTCGGAACTCATTTCAACCCACTGGAGCACACCATGATCAACACCGACCAATTCGTCGCCACCAACAAGGCCAACTTCGACACCCTGATGGGTCTCACCGCCAAGGCCTTCGACGGCGTTGAGCAACTCACCGCGCTGAACCTGCAGGTCGTCAAGGCCAGCCTGGACGAAGCTGCACAAGCCGGCCGCGCCGTGCTGAGCGCCAAGGATCCGCAAGCCCTGTTGGCCCTGCAAGCCGCGCTGCTGCAGCCCAATACCGAGAAGGCCACTGCCTACGGCAAGCAGGTGTCGGCCATCGCCGCCGCGGTCAAGGCCGATGTCGAGAAGGTTGCCGCCAAGCAAGCCGCCGCCGCACAGGGCGCGTTCGCGTCTTTGGTCGAATCAGCCGGCAAGAACGCGCCGGCCGGTTCGGAGCAGGGCGTCGAGATGTTCAAGCAGGCCATGGCCACCGCGACCAACGCGTTGGACAGCATGCAGAAGGCCGGCCGCCAGGTTGCTGAAACCGCCGAAGCCAACTACGCCGCTGTTGCCAGCACCGTGGCCAAGACCACGAAGGGCAAGCGGGGCTGAGCTCTGCAAACGTGAAGCGCGCGATGCCCCGGCGTTGCGCCCGCCCCGCCCCGATCGGCAATGGCCGAAGCGGCGGGGCATTGTTCTTGCGTGGCCCGAACCTGACCTGAACGGCCACGCCCACGGCATCACCCCATGTTCAAGCGACCCTCGTATTGGCCCGCCCGCCGCCGCCTGTTCCGCGACAAAGGCTCGCGCAGCATGACCGCGACCCTGCTCGTGCTGATCCTGTCCGTCGCGGCCGCCGCGCTGCTGGTCAGCGTGCTGCGGCATCCGGCGGGCTAGAACTGACAGCCCCAAGCTCGCGTTGCTCGCGTCCCCCGAGGGGAGTTCAGGCCGCTTGGGAGCGGCCCGGCGCTGGCCTGAGGCCGGGCTCAAGGGCGGCCGCCAGACCGGCGACGCCTACTTGTAAAAGCAGCGCCCGCACACGCTCTGGTAGCGCACGCTGCCGCCGATCTCGATCTGGTCGCCCTTGCGCACCCGGCTGCCGTCGGCGTTGACGCGGATGTTCATGGTCGCCTTTCTGCCGCAATGGCAGATCGTCTTGATCTCCTCCAGGTTGTCGGCCAGCGCAAGCAGGGCGGCCGAGCCGGGGAACGTGTTGCCCTGGAAGTCGGTGCGCAAGCTGTAGCAGATCACGGGCACGCGCTGTTCGTGCGCATAGCGGTGCAGTTGCCGCACCTGGGCCTCGGTGAGGAACTGCCCTTCGTCGACCAGCACGCAGGCCGGGGCACCGAGCGTGGCCGCGTCGAACACGGTACTGGCCGTGTACGTCTGGGCCGGCCGGGTCACGCCGAGCCGGGAGGCGATGAGGCCCACGCCGGCCCGATCGTCGAGGCGGGCCGTGTAGAGCACGACCTTCATCCCGCGCTCGTCGTAGTTGTGCGCCACCTGCAGCAACTGCGTGCTCTTGCCGGCGTTCATGGCGGCGTACCGCAGGAATAGCTTGCTCACCCGCGCTCCTCGACTCTGGTGTGTGAAGTGTCCGTCATCGAGCGTGCCCAACCGGGTGTCGGCGGCACCCGTGCCGGCCCCGTCGGCCCGATCGCCTCGACCCCGATCGCCCTCACAATCCGCAAAACCAACAGGGTAGAGTGCCATGCAAAACCGACTTTCGCGCGCCGATGTTCCGGTCGAGATGACCTGGAGCCTGGATGACTTGTTTGCCTCCACCGCACTGTGGGAGGCCGAGCTCGACGACCTGGACGCCGCGCGCGCCGAGGTGCAGGTGTACCCCGGGCGGCTGGGCGAGAGCGCCGCCACCCTGCTGGCGTGCCTGGACACGGTGGAACGACTGCAAGCGCGCCTGATGCGCGCCGGCACCTTTGCCCATTTGCGCAACGCGCAGGACGGCACCAACCCGCAATACCAGGCCGCGCTGGCGCGCGTCGACGCACTGTGGGCCCGGCTCGATGCGAGCATCGCCTTCGTCGACTCCGAGATCCTGCAACTGCCCGACGGCACGGTGGAACGCT
>JANOPR010000550.1:0-3439 GCA_031421955.1 Burkholderiales bacterium | reverse complement strand
GCAGCGGCCTCAGAAACCGACCTGTGTGGCTCGCCGCCACCTTCACCACCTGCTCGGGCGTGCCGACGGCGATGACCTCGCCACCCGCGGCGCCGCCCTCGGGGCCCATGTCGATGAGCCAGTCGGCGGTCTTGATCACGTCCAGGTTGTGCTCGATGACGACGATGGTGTTGCCGGCGTCGCGCAGCTGGTGCAGCACCTTGAGCAGCAGCTCGATGTCGGCGAAGTGCAGCCCGGTCGTCGGTTCGTCCAGGATGTACAGCGTGCGCCCGGTGTCGCGCTTGCTCAGCTCGAGCGCGAGCTTGACGCGCTGCGCCTCGCCGCCCGACAGCGTCGTCGCACTCTGACCGAGCGTGATGTAGCCCAGCCCGACGTCGAGCAGGGTCTGCAGCTTGCGTGCGATGCTCGGCACGGCAGAGAAGAATGCATGGCCCTCCTCGACCGTCATGCCCAGCACCGCGGTGATGTGACGCCCCTTGTAGAGAATCTCGAGCGTCTCGCGGTTGTAGCGCGCGCCGTGGCAGACGTCGCAGGGCACGTACACGTCGGGCAGGAAGTGCATCTCGACCTTGAGCACGCCGTCGCCCTGGCAGGCCTCGCAGCGCCCGCCGGCGACGTTGAACGAGAAGCGTCCGGGCCCGTAGCCGCGCTCGCGCGCCGCCGGCACCTCGGCAAACAACTCGCGGATCGGCGTGAAAAGCCCGGTGTAGGTCGCCGGATTGGACCGCGGCGTGCGCCCGATCGGGCTCTGGTCGACGTTGATGACCTTGTCCAGCGCCTCGAGGCCCTCGATCGTGTCGTGCGGTGCCGGCTCGGCGTGGCTCGAGTAGAGTTTCTTGGCCACCGCGACATACAGCGTGTCGTTGACCAGGGTGCTCTTGCCCGAGCCCGACACGCCGGTGACGCAGGTGAACAGGCCAACCGGGATCTCGACGTCGATGCCCTGCAGGTTGTTGCCGCGGGCGTTCGTGATCGTCAGGCGCTGCGGCTCGGCCATGCTGGCCAGCGTGACGCGCTGTCGCGGCAGGGGCACGCGCTGCACGCCACCCAGGTAGCGACCGGTCAGCGACGCAGCGTTGGCCGCCACCTCGTCGGGCGTGCCCTGGGCGATCACGCGGCCGCCATGCACGCCCGCACCCGGCCCCAGGTCGACCACATGGTCGGCGCTGCGGATCATGTCCTCGTCGTGCTCGACCACCAGCACGCTGTTGCCCAGGTCCCTCAGGTGGCGCAGCGTCGCGATCAGGCGCTCGTTGTCGCGCTGGTGCAGGCCGATGCTGGGTTCGTCGAGCACGTACATCACGCCGGTCAGGCCCGAGCCGATCTGCGAGGCCAGGCGGATGCGCTGGGCTTCGCCGCCGGAGAGCGTGTCGGCGCTGCGGTCCAGACTGAGGTAGTTCAGGCCGACGTCGTTGAGGAACTTCAGCCGCGAGCGGATCTCGCGCATCACCTTTTCGGCGATGTCGGCCTTGTTGCCGACCAGGTGCAGCGCCTCGAAGTAAGCCAGGCAATCGGCCAAGGTGGCATGCTCGACCTGGTAGATCGGCAGGCCACGAACCGTCGCGTCCTGGCCCTGCAGGAAGACATGCCGCGCCTCGCGCTTCAGGCGCGTGCCGCGGCAATCCGGGCAGGACTTGGCCGCCTGGTAGCGCGACAGGTCTTCGCGCACCGCCGCCGAGTCGGTCTCGCGCCATCGGCGCTCGAAGGTCGGAATCACGCCTTCGAACGGGTGCCATCGCTTGACCGAGCGCTTGCGCCCCGCCCCGCCCTCGGCCTGGTAGACAAATGCGATCTCGGTTGCCCCGGAACCGTACAGCAACACCTGTTGGTGCTCGTGGGCAAGCTGCTCGAACGGCGTTTCGATGTCGAAACCGTAATGCTTGGCCACGCTCTCCAGCAGCGAGTGCGTGTAGACGTTGCGCCGGTCCCAGCCCTTGACCGCACCGCTGGCCAGCGACAGGCTCGGAAATGCGACCACGCGCTCGGCATCGAAAGCCGTGACCTGGCCCAGCCCGTCGCAGCTCGGGCAGGCGCCGACCGGTGAGTTGAAGGAGAACAGCCGCGGCTCGAGTTCGGGCAGCGAGTAGCTGCAGACCGGGCAGCCGAACTTGCTGGAGAACAGGTGTTCGCGGCCACTGTCGAGTTCGAGCGCCAACGCGCGTCCGTCGGCAATGCGCAGCGCGGCTTCGAAGCTTTCTGACAGGCGCTGCTGCTGCCCCGGCCGGGTCTTGACGCGGTCGATGACGACGTCGATGTCGTGCTTCTCCGCCTTCTTCAGTTTGGGCAGTTCGGCCGCGTCGAACACCGCGCCGTCGACGCGAAAGCGCACATAGCCCTGGGCCTGCATGGTGGAGAACAGGTCGGCAAATTCGCCCTTGCGGTCGCGCACAACCGGCGCCAGGACCGCCAGCCGCGTCTCGTCGGGCAGGGCCAGCGCCGCGTCGACCATCTGGGCCACGCTCTGCGCCTGCAGTGCCACGTCATGGTCGGGGCAGAACGGCGTGCCGGCGCGGGCATACAGCAGGCGCAGGTAGTCGTGGATCTCGGTGATCGTGCCCACCGTCGAGCGCGGGTTGTGCGAAGTCGCCTTCTGCTCGATGCTGATCGCCGGCGACAGGCCTTCGATGACATCGACGTCGGGCTTTTCCATCAACTGCAGGAATTGCCGCGCATAGGCCGAGAGGCTCTCGACATAGCGCCGCTGCCCTTCCGCGTACAGCGTGTCGAAGGCCAGGCTCGATTTGCCCGACCCCGACAGCCCCGTGATCACGACCAGGGCGTCGCGCGGGATGTCCAGGTCGATGTTCTTCAGGTTGTGGGTGCGTGCGCCGCGGATGCGGAGCTGGCTGCGGTCAGGGGGCATGTCGATCCGAAAGGGCGAATCGAGCATTATCGACAGTGCCGGCCCCGGGCCGCCAATGCACGTCACCAGCGCCGCACTGCCTCCTGCCAATCGCGCAGGGTGTCGGCCGCCACGGGCGCACGCCAGGCCTGGCCGCCGGGCTCGCGCCAGACCAGGTGATTCGGCTCGAAGGCAAGGCTGCCGCGCGGCGCGCCATCGATCACGAGCACCACCGGCGCGCCTTCGGTCTGGCCGGGGGTGCCATGGGCCGCGCGTTGCCACGCACCCTGCGTCGCACGCGCCAGCGCCGACCACCAATCGCGCTGCACGGCCCCATGCGCGACCAGCCGCCCCTGCGTGAGCTGCCAGCGCACACGCGTGGCGTCGCTGCGCACGGCGGCCTCGAGGTCGACCGTCGGCGCCGCCAGCGGCGAGGCGGCGGCAGGCATCGCCGCCCCCAGCGCAGCGGTGGCCGATTCGGTGCGTGAACGCGCCGCCGGCGCCGCGTCGGCCATTGACTTGGCGGTGGCGTCGCCTCGGGCCACCGGCTCACGCAGCGCATCGGGGCGCGCTGCGGCCGCGACCGTCGGCGCCGGT
>JANOPR010000549.1:0-8393 GCA_031421955.1 Burkholderiales bacterium | reverse complement strand
AGTTGGCGCACATGGTCGCGTGGCAATTCTCAGAGCTTCATTTCCACGCGGGCCTGCCAGTTGACATAGGAGCGAGCATTGCTGGCGATGGTTTGGCGCTGTCCGTTGGACTCGACCCGCGTCTGCGTCACGTAGTCCTGTGCCAACGCATTGCCCAGCGACAGCCGCAACTGCAGGTTGGGGTTGAAGGCCCACAGCGCGTAGGCGTCGACGACGGTCTTGTCGGGGTTCACGGCCCAGCGGTTCACGTCCAGCCGGATGTCGTAGCCTGGGGTGACGTTGAGGTTGGCGCCCAAAGTCAGTGGCAGGCCCCGCAGGCGGTAGTCGGCGCCGAAGTTCAAGGTGCCGCCGGGCTGCTCGGCGACGCGGTTGTCGGGGCCTGGGATGCCCTGGACGCGCGAGCGGAACAAGCTCATGTTGGCGCGCAAGTCCACCCCTGGCGCTTCGGCGACGAGCTGGTCGAGGCGGAACTTGGCCTCCAGCTCGATGCCTTGCGAGACGGCGTCGCCGATGTTTTGCGGCCGCGAGACAAATCGAGGCTCGCCCGGCGACCAGCTCACGCTCTCCAGCGCCACCACGTTGCGGATCAGGTCGTTGATGCGGCGGTGGAACAGATTGGCGCTGAGCACGCCGCCCTCGCTCAGGTAACGCTCGACCGCGAGGTCCAGGCCGGTCGCCACCTCGGGACGCAGGCGCGGGTTGCCGGCCGTGTCGGCCGTCGTCTCGGTGTTGGCGCCGGGCGCCGGGTTGATGTTGTTCAGGCCCGGCCGGCCGATCAACTGGTTCAGGTTCGGGCTGCGGTAGCTGCGCGTGAGGCTGGCGCGCACCTGATCGCGGCTCTTCGGGTCAGGGCGCCACACCGCGTGCAGCAGCGGCGTGGTCACGCGGCTGTGGTTGCGCTCGAGCGCGTTGTTGGCGCCTTCGCCCTCGGTCGTGATGCCCTCGATGCGCAAGCCTGCATGCGCGGCCCATTGCGGCGTGATCTCCCACTCGTCCTGGGCGTACACCGCATAGCGTCGCGAGGAAGCGGTCAGGTTGTCGCCGAACTCGGTCAGCTGCGGCACGCCGTCCCACAGCGTCGTGCGGCCTTCGACGCGGCGGTTGCGCTCGAACTCGACGCCGCCGACCAGGCTGTGGCCCGCCTCGATCGTGCTCGCGGCCTTCATGCTCAACGTGGCATTGCGGTCGCGGTTGTCGGTGCGGTCATCGACGCGCCGGCTCGGTGCACCCGCGGCGTCGAACTCGTCGCGCAACGAGGCATTGCGCCAGTGACCGTCGCCGACACCGAAGCGCCACTCAAGGCGCGCGTTCGCGCCCAGCCGGTGGTTGAACTGGCCGTTCAGGCGCAGCAGCGTGAAGCGCCCGCTGCTGTGGGTCTGGCTGCGCGCGAAGCCCGGGGGATTGCCCGGGTCGCCGATGAGGTCGGTCTGCGTGCCGGCGTTGCGGTTGTCGCCCTCGGAGTGGATCAGCAGGGGTTGCAGCAGCGCGCTCAGGCCCTGCTCGTTGCGCCATTGCAGTCGCCCGGTGGTGTGCACGCCAGAGCGGGTGTCGCGCGCGGAGAAGCTGCCTTCGCGCAGCAGCGTGGTGGCGCCGCTGGCGATGTCTTCGTCGCGCCGCAGGCTGGTGTTGGCGTTGTCCTGCACGCGGCGGAACGACGACAGCGACAGGTTGTAGATCCAGTCGCCCAGGCTGTCGTTGCGGGTCCAGTTCAGGCCCGGCGACCATTGGCCGTTCTCGAACGCGGTGCCGATGCGCACATCGTTCAGGCGTTTGCGAAATCCCTCGCGCAGCACGATGTTGATGCTGCCGGCAATGGCGCGTGCGCCGGTCTCGGCAGTCGGGGCGCGCAGGATCTCGATGCGCTCGATCTGCTCGGGCGCGATCGAATCGATCGAAAATCCCGGCGGCACCCGTTCGCCGTCAAGCAGGATCTGCGTGTAGCCCCCGGCCATGCCGCGCATGCGCGGGCCGCCGCCGCGTCCGCCAGGGCCTGGCATGGTGATACCGGGCAGACGCTTGAGGACTTCGCTGGTGGTGCTGTCGCCGAAGCGATCGATCTCCTCGCGGCCGATGACGATCTTGGCCGCCGTGGCCCGGCGTCGCTGTTCGGTCTCGCCGGGTCGGTTGCCGGTCACGTCGACGCGCTGTGGCGCTGAGGCGGCGGGCTCGGCCGGTTGCGGTGTCTGTGCCCGCAGCGGACCGGCGAGCAAGGCGCCAAGGAGTGCAGCACACGCCAGGCGTGCAATGAGGTGATTTCGGGTCATGGGCGGCGATTGTCGACGAGCCCTGTGAAGCGCTTGTAAACGTGGTCGCCGGCGCGTGTCGCGGCGCAGCGGGTATGCTGCGCCCATCAACTGCCCTCAGCCGCAGAACCCGCCGAAGGAGCGCCGTGGCCACCCCGAACTATTCCTATGAAAAGCGCCAGCGCGAGCTGGCCAAGAGACGCAAGCAAGAAGAAAAACGTCAGAAGAAGTCGAATCCGCGGCCCGACGGTGAACCCGGGTCTGAGGCCCCGGCCGATGGCGCACCGACCGATGTGCAGCCGGCCCCGCCCGAGCCCACCCCTTAAGCGCGCGCCGATGCCGGACGGCATTCCGGTGCTCTACGCCGATGATGCAATCGTCATCGTCGACAAGCCCGCCGGACTGCTGGCCGTGCCGGGCCGAGGCGCCGAGCGCCAAGACTGCGCATCCTCGCGCGTGCAGGCGCACTTCAATGATGCGTTGATCGTGCACCGGCTCGATCAAGCCACGTCGGGTCTGCTGGTGTTTGCGCGCGGCGAGGCCGGGCAACGACGACTCAGCCGGGCCTTCGCCGAGCGAAACGTCACCAAGCGCTACACCGCGGTCGTCGGCGGACTGCTCGCGCACGATCACGGGACGATCGAGCTGCCGCTGGCCGCCGACTGGCCGAACCGGCCGCGCCAGCAGGTCGACATGCAGCATGGCAAGCCGTCGCAGACGCATTGGCGGGTGCTGGCGCGTGACGCGTCGGCGCGAACCACCCGGCTCGAGCTTGCCCCGCGCACAGGACGCTCGCACCAGCTGCGCGTGCACCTGCTGGCCATCGGGCACCCGATCCTGGGTGATGCCTTGTACGCGCCCGCGCTGGCTGCGCCGCGCCTGATGTTGCATGCGTGCGCGCTGACATTGCCGCACCCTGATGACGGCCGGCTGTTGAACTTTTCGAGTGCCGTACCGTTCTGACCCGCTTCGGAGGACGACCATGCCCAGTACACCGCTCCTGATGTCTCGCCGCCGCAGCCTGATGCTGGCCGCGGGCGCCTCGTTGATTGCCGCGCCGGCGTTGCATCTGCGCGCTTTGGCGCAGGGCAAGGCGCGACGCCTGACGCCGGCGCAGAGCGAGGGCCCGTTCTATCCGGTGGAGATTCCCGCCGACAGCGATGCGGACCTGTTGGCCAACGGGGCGCTGCGCTACGCGCAAGGCCAGCCGGCCTGGGTCGATGGTGTTGTCACGGATATCGAGGGCCGGCCGGTGCGCGGCGCGTCTGTCGAGATCTGGCAATGCGACCACCAGGGGCGCTACCACCACCCGGGCGACGGCGGCCGCGCCGACCGCGCGTTCCAGGGCTTCGGCCGGGTGGCGGTCGACAACGAAGGCCGCTACCGCTTTCGCACCATCCGCCCGGTGGCCTATGGCGGACGCGCGCCGCACATCCATGTCAAGGTCAAGCTGGGTGTGCACGAGTTGCTGACGACGCAGCTCTACGTGCAGGGCGACGCCGGCAACGCGCGCGATGGCCTCTGGCGCAATCTTCGCAGCGATGACGACCGTGCCGCATTGACGGTGGCCTTTGCGCCGGGCAGCGACGGCATCCAGGCGCGCTTCCCGATCGTCGTCGCCGCCTGAGCACGTGGGGCGCGCGTATCCTTGCGCGTCATGAGTCGCCGGGCCGTCCCCAAGGCGACAACGAAGTTGCGGCGCAGACTCACAACTGCGCGAAGCGCTTGTGATGTCGTAGCCAATACCGCAGTGCGCAGCACGGAGGTTGACTGATGAGCACGTCCACCGAGCACCTCTTCATCGTCACCGGCGCCTCACGCGGCCTGGGCCGCGCCATTGCCGAGCAGTTGCTGCAGCCCGGCCACGTCGTGCTCGGCCTGTCGCGCCAGGCGCCGGCGGCGCCAGCGGGCCTGGAGCAGTGGCCCTGCGACCTGGCCGATCCATTGCCGGTGGCCGCGCGCCTGCAGGCCTGGCTCGAGGGCCTGGAGGGCAGCCGATTCGCCAGTGCCACCCTCGTCAATAACGCCGCGCTGCTGGCTGATCCCAAACCCCTGCGCGAGGCCGATGCGGCGGCGTTGTCGGCCGCGGTGCGCGTTGGGCTGGAAGCGCCGCTGCTGCTCACAGCGGCCTTCCTGCGCGCCACGCGGCAGTGGACAGCCGACAAGCGCGTCCTGCACATCTCCTCGGGCCTGGGCCGGCGCGCGATGGCGGCGCAGGGCCCTTACTGCGCCGTCAAGGCCGCGCTCGATCATCTGGCGCGGGCTCAGGCGCTTGAGGAAGCCCTGCTCGACCGCGGGGCGCGCGTCGTCGCCCTGGCGCCGGGCATCATCGACACCGACATGCAGGTGCAGTTGCGCAGCGCCGACCCTGCCGGTTTCCCGGACCACGAGGCGTTTGTGCAGATGAAGTCGGGCGAGCGCCTGGACAGCCCGGCGCTCGCCGCGGCCAAGGTGATCGCCTACCTGCGCCGGGCCGACTTCGGCGCGCAGCCGGTGGCCGACGTACGCGACGCCTGAGCACCGATTGCGGTGCCCGGGTGCGGCGCGCGCCGTGCTATGCCGCTGCCAGCCAGGCCGCCAGGTCGCGCTCGAGCTTCACCAGGTCGTTCTCACGCGTGTACATCATGTGCCCGGCGTCGTAGTAGTGATGCTCGACACGCGCCAGCACCTCGGCAGGCGCGTCGAGCTGGGCCAGCGACCAGTCGCTGGCGCTGTAAGGCGTGCCCAGGTCGTAGCGGCCGCTGGCCACCAGCACGCGCAGGTGCGGGTTGCGGCGCAACGCGCGGGCCAGGTCGTCGCTGGTCGACGCGAAGGCGTTGCCTTTGGCTTCGCCGCGGTTCCAGTTCCAGCCCTTGTTGACATCCATCGACAGCATCTCGTAGCGCTCTTCGCCGGCCAGTCCGAGCTGCTCGCCAAAATACGCCAGGGCCGCCATGCTGTAGGCGGGGGCAATGGCTTCGATGCCGGGGTCGAACTCCCACTCGCGCGTGCGGCTGGCGGCCATCGGCCCGGTGGACCGGGCGTCCAGGCGGCCGACGATGCGGCCTTCTTCGCGCAGCAAGTCGAAGAAAAAGGTCTGGTTGCTGACGCGCAGATTCTTCTCCTCGACGAGGGCGGCGGGCAGACCCGTGAGGTCGGCCACGCGCTTGGCGATATGGCGCCGCTGGCTGGCCGAGAGGCGCGCGCCGGAATGCAGGGCGCGCAGGTAGTCGTCAGCCACAAAGGCCTCTGCGGCAGCCCATGCGGCCTGCGGCGAGGCGGCCGCCGCGCCCTTCAGGCGACCGTGGTATTGCGCCACGCCGGCAAAGGCCGGCAGGAACAGCGCAAAGGGCAGGTCATTGCGCGGCGCAAAGACGATGCTCTGCAGATCCATCGCGCACGACACCAGCACCAGGCCCGCCAGCGCCACCCTGGCGTCTTGCAGCGAGTCGGCCAGCGCGGCGCCACGCGTGGTGCCGTAGCTCTCGCCGGCCAGATAGACCTTGGAGCCCCAGCGTTTGTGACGCGTCAGCCAGCCGCGCACGACTTCGGTCAGCGCAGCCACGTCGCCGTCGACCGAGAACAGCTTCTTGCGCGCCTCGTCGCCGGCCGCGATCGACCAACCGGTGTGCGGCGGGTCGATGAAGACCAGGTCGAAGTGCGCCAGCCAGGTCAGCGGGTTGTCGCTCACCGCATAGGGCGGCGCGGGCATGCTGCCGTCGTCGGGCACGACCACGCGCTTGGGGCCGAGCGCGCCCAGGTGCAGCCACACCGACGCCGACCCCGGCCCGCCGTTGAAGGCAAAGCAGACCGGCCGCGATCCCGGTGGCGCGCCCGCCACGGTGTAGGCGGTGGTGAACACCGCGGCTTGCGGGTCATTGCGCTCGGCGCTGTGCCCGCCCTGCATGACCGGCAGGAACTCGCAGCAGGTCTGGTACTCCAGGCGGCGGCCGTCGGCGAGCACCACGCTGCCGCTGGCGTTGGTGGGTGACTGCGCCAGGCGCTTCTCGACCTGTTCGCGCTCACGGTTCTTCTTGGTGTCGTCAGGGGTGGGGGACGTTTCGGCTGCGGGCATGGTCTGGGGGCGTGTCGTGGCGAGCCGCGCAGTTTAGAGGTGTGGCCCCACGGCGGATGAGGTTTTGCCCTCGGTGCGCGGACAATACGGGCTGTGTCGACCGCCCTAGCCACCCGTCCCGAGCCCATCAAGGCGCTCAACGCCTACCGTCCCTTCTGGGCCAAGCGCCTGGGCGTGGCGCCGTTCCTGCCGATGAGCCGCGCCGAGATGCAGGCGCTGGGCTGGGACTCGTGCGACGTCGTCATCGTCAGCGGCGACGCCTATGTCGACCACCCGAGCTTCGGCATGGCCGTGATCGGGCGCACGCTCGAAGCGCAGGGCTTTCGCGTCGGCATCATCGCGCAGCCCGACTGGCAATCGGCCGAGCCCTTCGCCGCGCTGGGCAGGCCCAACCTGTTCTTCGGCGTCACCGCCGGCAACATGGATTCGATGATCAACCGCTACACCGCGGACCGCAAGATCCGCAGCGACGACGCCTACACGCCCGGCGACGAGGGCGGCAAGCGCCCCGATCGCGCATCGCTGGTCTACGCGCAACGCTGCAAGGAAGCCTTCAACGACGTGCCGATCCTCATCGGCGGCATCGAGGCCAGCCTGCGCCGGATCGCGCATTACGACTACTGGCAGGACAAGGTGCGGCGCTCGATCCTGGTCGATGCCAAGGCCGATCTGCTGCTCTACGGCAACGCCGAGCGCGCCATCGTCGAGATCGCCCACCGGCTGGCCAAGCGCGAGCCGATCGCGAGCATCACCGACGTGCGCGGCACCGCGTTCATGGTGCGGTCAGCACCCGCACAGGCGCCGATTGGTTTCTTCGAGATCGATTCGACCGAGGTCGACCGCCCGGGGCGCATCGACGACCACATCAGCCCCTACCTGACGACCAGCGAGGCGGCGGCGTCGCAGGGTCAGACTTGCGCCAAGGAGGAGGGCGGCGACGCGCCGCCTGCCGCGACCGTGATCGCCATGCCGGTGAGCCGCAAGACGGGTGCCGTGCAGATGCCCCCGCGCGAGAAGACCGTGATCCGGCTGCCGGCTTACGAGCAGGTGAAGAGCGACAAGGTGCTCTATGCCCACGCCAACCGCGTGCTGCATCTGGAGACCAACCCGGGCAACGCGCGCGCACTGGTGCAGCGCCATGGCCAGCGCGACGTCTGGATCAACCCGCCGCCGATTCCGCTGAGCACGGCCGAAATGGACCAGGTGTTCGACCTGCCCTATGCGCGCAGCCCGCACCCGCGCTACGCAGACGAGGCTGGCGGCCATGACGCTGCGACCAAGATCCCGGCCTGGGAAATGATCCGCTTCTCGGTCAACATCATGCGCGGCTGCTTCGGGGGCTGCACCTTCTGCTCGATCACGGAGCATGAGGGCCGCATCATCCAGAGCCGCAGCGAAGACTCGATCGTGCGCGAGATCGAAGACATCCGCGACAAGGTCAAGGGCTTCACGGGCGTCATCAGCGACCTCGGCGGCCCGACCGCCAACATGTGGCACATCGGCTGCAAGAGCACGGCCATCGAATCCGCCTGCCGCAAGCCAAGCTGTGTCTTCCCCGGCATCTGCCCGAACCTGAACACCGACCATGGGCCGCTGGTCAAGCTCTACCGCCGCGCGCGTGCGCTGCGCGGCGTGAAGAAGATCCTGATCAGCTCGGGCCTGCGCTACGACCTGGCGATGGAGTCGCCCGAATACGTCAAGGAACTGGTGACGCACCATGTCGGCGGCTACCTGAAGATCGCCCCCGAGCACACCGAAGGCGGGCCGCTGAGCAAGATGATGAAGCCCGGCATCGGCAGCTATGACCGCTTCAAAGCCCTGTTCGACAAATTCAGCGCCGAGGCCGGCAAGAAGCAGTACCTGATCCCGTACTTCATCGCCGCGCACCCGGGTACCACCGACGAGGACATGATGAACCTGGCGCTCTGGCTCAAGCGCAACGGCTTCAAGGCCGACCAGGTGCAGACCTTCTACCCCAGCCCGATGGCCACCGCCACGGCGATGTACCACACCGACCTGAACCCGCTGAAAGGCATCAGCCGAGACCCCGCGCGCGCCGAAAAGGTCGACACCGTGCGCGGCGAGCGTCGGCGCCG